>NZ_JUPG01000181.1 GCF_001074825.1 Streptococcus pseudopneumoniae | reverse complement strand
GTAGATAAGACTGACGAAGTCAGCTCAAAATACTGTTTTGAGGTTGCAGATGGAAGCTGACGTAGTTTGAAGAGATTTTCGAAGAGTATTACTGTCCATATTTTTGGTAAAAGTCAACTTTTACTTGGATGAAGGTTTTGGCTTCACGTAGGAGTTGAAGAAGGGTGGCGCGGGTTTCAAATTCTTCTCTTGTTTTGGGGAGACTGCGGTTGCGAAAGACTTCTAGATAGCGTTCAATTTCATCTAGTAGATCAGAAGCAGGATTGGTCTGGCTCAGTTGACCGGCAATTTTTGAAAAGAACTGTGCTAAAATCAGACTTTCACTGGCAGCTAGGTGACAGGTGTTGATTTGCTGGGCCATGTTTCGCAGGATGCGACTTTGTCGCTGTCTCATCTCAAAGTAGTGGATATGGTAGTCGGTCTGGTGAAAGAGGTGGTCAGAGTGATCTAGATAGACCAGTTTGAGGGCTTCTTCCAAAAGAGTGTCTAATTCTTCCACCAGCTGTGCTCGGTTGCGTCCGTCCCCTCTGGATAAATAATATTTGAAGCGCTGGAGAATATCTTTTAACTTTTCTTCCACCAGCGTGTGGTAGTACTGGATTTCCTCTTCTCGTGAAGGCATGTAGAGATTGACCAGTAGGGCAAATCCTGTACCGATAGCAAAGAGAAGAAATTCATTGACTAGAAGGTCTGGAGAGGTTGACTCTTGTACCAAGAGATGGCTAACCAAAACACTACTTGGTGTGATGCCAATTTCCCAGCCCATCTTGTAGGCTAGAGGAACGTATAGAGCAAGATAGAGGCCAAGGCTCCAGATATGAAATCCGCTCAAGTGAAAAGCCAAAACCCCAATAGACAGAGCTAGGAGCATGGAAAAGAGTCGATTGCGAGCCAGTTTTAAGGTACTTCTACGGGTATCAGACAGGCTCAATAGAGCGATAATTCCAGCCGAGACAGCTGAAGAAAGATTGAGAAAATAAGCAAGAAGGCAGGCAAGACAGGTAGCTAAGATGAGTTTGGTCGTACGTTGGCTGATAGACATAAGAATTTCCTAGTAAGTTGTACTCAATGAAAATCAAAAAGCAAACTAGGAAGCTAGCCGCAGGCTGCTCAAAACACTGTTTTGAGGTTGCAGATAGAACTGACGAAGTCAGTAACATCTATACGGCAAGGTGAAGCTGACGTGGTTTGAAGAGATTTTCGAAGAGTATTAGAATAAAAGCGGAAAAGACAAGACCTGAGCAGGCTTGCCTTTATGAGTTATTTTTTACGGGCTGCTGCGTATTCGGCAACGGCAGTAAAGAGGACATCTGTAGAAGAGTTAAGGGCTGTTTCACATGAGTCTTGGATGACACCAATCACAAATCCAACCCCAACAACTTGCATGGCAATATCATTAGAAATACCGAAAAGGCTACAAGCAACTGGGATAAGAAGGAGGGAACCACCGGCAATACCAGAAGCACCACAGGCTGAAATAGCTGCTACCACACTGAGGACAAAGGCTGTAGCAAAGTCAACAGGGATTCCCAAAGTATTTACTGCAGCAAGGGTCAAAACGTTAATAGTAATCGCTGCCCCTGCCATGTTGATAGTAGAACCAAGTGGGATAGAAACAGAATAGGTATCTGGGTTGAGTCCAAGGTCATGGCAGAGTTTCATGTTTACAGGGATGTTAGCCGCAGAACTACGAGTGAAGAAGGCTGTTACACCGCTGACACGCAAACATTTCCAAACGAGGGGATAAGGATTTCTCTTCATAAAGAGAAAGGCAATCAATGGATTGACTACTAGGGCCACAAAGAACATGGTTGTCACCAAGAGGGCAAGCAAGATTCCATAGTTAGCTAGACTTCCGATTCCCTTATCAGAAATGGTTTTAAAGACAAGGCCAAGGATTCCAAATGGGGCTAGGTTAATGATCCATTCGACAATCTTAGAAGTCACATCAGCCATGGTTTTCAGCAATTCTTTACTGTTTTTACTTGCCTCTCTCATGGCAATACCGAAAACAACTGCCCAAGATAGGATACCGATGTAGTTAGCAGTAACGAGGGCATTGACTGGATTGTCAACCAGTTTGAGCAAGAGATTGCTGAGAACCTGGCCAATTCCATCTGGTGGTGCAATTTCTGTATTGGCACTATTCAAGGTAATCTCAACAGGGACAATGAAGCTTGCTAGGACAGCAACAAGTGCCGCTGCAAAGGTTCCCACTAAATAAAGGAAGATAACAGTTTTCATATTGCTATCCTGTCCCTTGTGATGTTGGGAAAGGGCATTGGCAACGAGGGCAAAGACTAGAATCGGTGCGATGGCTTTGAGACCACCAACAAAGAGATCTCCGAGTAGACCAATTCCTGAAACAGTAGGAAATGTCAGTCCAAGGATTCCTCCGACAAGCATGCCAATCAAGATACGTTTGATTAGGCTTGCCTTATTCCAAGCATGAATAAATTTTTTCATAACAATCTCCTTTGTTGTGTAATGTTTATGATTATAGTATAAATATAAACTAAAATCAAGAATTTTCTGTCTATTTTTGAAATTATTTTTGAATATTTATGGAGACTGACACTTTATGAAAGTATGGTATAATAAACGAAAGGAGTTTTCTATGCAAGAATTTATTCAAACCTATCTCAATATGCTTGATGTTACAGCGATTATCGAGAATATCTTGACCAAGGTACTTTCTCTTTTATTCTTATTTTTGATCTTTTATATAGCTAAGAAATTGCTCCATACCATGGTGCAGAGAATTGTTAAACCTTCTCTAAAAATGTCTCGTCATGATGTCGGGCGCCAAAAGACTATTGCGCGTTTACTAGAAAATGTGTTTAATTATACGCTATATTTCTTTTTACTTTACTGCATTTTGTCGATTTTAGGCTTACCTGTATCTAGTTTGCTGGCTGGAGCTGGTATTGCTGGGGTGGCGATTGGGATGGGAGCCCAAGGTTTTCTATCTGATGTCATCAATGGCTTTTTCATCCTCTTTGAACGTCAACTGGATGTGGGAGATGAGGTTGTTCTGACAAATGGGCCTATTACTGTATCGGGCAAGGTTGTCAGCGTCGGTATTCGGACGACTCAACTCCGAGGAGAAGACCAGGTTCTGCACTTCGTTCCCAATCGGAATATCACCGTCGTCAGCAATTTCTCTCGGACAGACCAGGCCTGAAATTTTAGCAGATTTATGGTACAATAGAAAGAGTTTGGTAAAGGAGAGAAGATGTTTTTAGAAAAAAAACTGGGAAATGGTTGTATCTGGATTAACTTAGATTTGGACAAGTTGAAAAAACTAGAAGACCTTTCTGAAATCTACGGTTTGGACAAAGAAACCATTGAATACGCACTGGATAAAAATGAGCGTGCTCACATGGATTATCACCGTGAAAATGGGACGGTGACCTTTATCTACAATGTTCTGGACTTAGAAAAGGACAAGGATTACTATGAAGCGATTCCCATGACCTTTATCGTTGAAAACAAACGAATGATTACCATCAGCAACCATAAGAATGCTTATGTCATTGATCAGATGGCCCGTTATCTAGACAGTCATGACACGCTTTCGATTTACAAGTTTCTCTTTGCCAGTCTGGAAATCATCAGCAATGCCTACTATCCTGTCATCGAGCAGATGGACAAGAGTAAGGATGAGGTCAATGGCCTATTGCGCCAGCGAACGACTAAGAAAAACCTCTTTGCCCTTTCCGACTTGGAGACTGGTATGGTTTATCTTACTGCGGCTGCCAAGCAAAATCGCATGTTGCTGGAACATATCCAAGGGCATGCCCTCTATCGCAGTTTTAACGAGATTGAGAGAGAACAGTTTGATGACGCCATGATTGAGGCTCATCAGCTGGTATCCATGACAGACTTGATTTCTCAAGTCCTCCAACAACTATCAGCATCTTACAACAATATCCTAAACAATAATCTGAATGATAATTTGACAACCTTGACCATCATTTCAGTCTTGCTAGCCGTTCTGGCAGTCGTGACAGGTTTTTTCGGAATGAATGTTCCCCTACCTTTAACGGATGAGCCCCATGCTTGGCTCTACATCAGCTTGGCTAGTGCAGGTTTGTGGATTGTCCTGTCATTACTACTAAGGAAAATTGCGAAAAAAAGTTAAGAAAAGGAGCCAGAATGGCGATTGAAAATTACATGCCAGATTTTGCTGTGGAAGCAGTCTATGATCTGACAGTCCCAAGCCTGCAGGCGCAGGGGATCAAGGCTGTTTTGGTCGATTTGGATAATACCCTCATCGCTTGGAACAACCCTGATGGGACGCCAGAGATGAAGCAATGGCTACATGACCTTCGGGACGCGGGCATTCGCATCATCGTGGTTTCAAATAACACCAAAAAACGAGTTCAACGTGCAGTTGAAAAATTTGGGATTGATTACATTTATTGGGCCTTGAAGCCTTTCACATTTGGGATTGACCGTGCCATGAAGGAATTTCACTACGAGAAAAGTGAAGTGGTCATGGTCGGCGACCAGCTTATGACCGATATACGAGCAGCCCACCGTGCAGGCATTCGCTCGATTTTAGTCAAACCCTTGGTCCAACATGATTCGATCAAAACGCAGATTAACCGAGCTCGTGAGCGCCGTGTGATGCGAAAAATCACTGAAAAGTACGGACCGATTACATATAAAAAAGGAATTTAACTATGGAAGAAATTCTCTGTATTGGTTGTGGAGCAACCATTCAGACGACAAATAAGGCTGGTATTGGTTTTACTCCTCAATCAGCACTTGAAAAAGGCTTGGAGACCGGCGAAGTCTATTGCCAACGCTGTTTCCGTCTCCGCCACTACAATGAAATCACAGATGTCCAGTTGACGGACGATGATTTCCTCAAGCTCTTGCACGAGGTAGGAGACAGTGATGCCTTGGTGGTCAATGTCATTGATATCTTTGACTTTAATGGATCTGTCATCCCAGGCTTGCCACGTTTTGTCTCGGGCAATGATGTCCTCTTAGTGGGGAATAAAAAAGATATCCTGCCCAAGTCTGTTAAACCGGGCAAGATTAGCCAGTGGCTGATGGAGCGTGCCCACGAAGAAGGTCTTCGTCCTGTGGATGTCGTCCTAACTTCAGCACAAAACAAACATGCTATTAAGGAAGTCATTGACAAGATTGAACACTACCGTAAGGGCCGTGATGTTTATGTCGTTGGGGTAACCAACGTTGGAAAATCAACTCTTATCAATGCTATTATCCAAGAAATTACGGGTGATCAGAACGTTATCACTACTTCACGCTTTCCAGGGACAACCTTGGACAAGATTGAGATTCCGCTTGATGACGGATCTTATATTTACGATACGCCAGGGATTATCCATCGCCACCAGATGGCCCACTACTTGACGGCCAAAAACCTCAAGTATGTCAGCCCTAAAAAGGAAATTAAGCCTAAAACCTATCAGCTTAATCCTGAACAAACCCTGTTTCTAGGCGGCCTGGGACGATTTGACTTCATTGCAGGAGAAAAACAAGGATTTACTGCTTTCTTTGACAATGAACTCAAACTCCATCGTACCAAGCTAGAAGGCGCTAGTGCATTTTACGACAAGCATCTCGGAACCCTTTTAACCCCACCAAATAGCAAGGAAAAAGAAGATTTTCCAAAATTGGTCCAACATGTCTTTAATATCAAGGAAAAGACAGACCTAGTTATCTCAGGACTCGGCTGGATCCGTGTAACAGGCACAGCCAAAGTCGCCGTCTGGGCACCAGAAGGCGTTGCAGTCGTCACACGAAAAGCCATTATTTAAAATAAAATCACTGAGCGAACAAAGTGAGCTCATATATCGATAGTTATTGCGGTGGTGTTTTGCCAATTTGTAGATTGGCAAGGGGCACAATTGAGACCAAGGCTCAATTGTGAGGTCAGGAAATCCATTTTTCAAAGATGAGATCTTTGGAAAATTAGTTCCGACCGTCCCACACCACCTAAAATAACTATCAAAAAAACAAGGAAGAAATTATGTCATTAACATCAAAACAACGTGCCTTCCTCAACAGCCAGGCACACACCCTCAAACCCATCATCCAAATCGGAAAAAATGGACTCAACGACCAAATCAAAACCAGCGTCCGTCAGGCTCTTGATGCCCGCGAATTGATTAAAGTCACTCTCTTGCAAAACACAGATGAAAACATCCACGAAGTAGCTGAAATCTTGGAAGAAGAAATCGGTGTGGATACAGTCCAAAAAATCGGACGAATCTTGATTTTGTTTAAACAATCTAGCAAGAAAGAAAATCGCAAGATTTCTAAAAAAGTCAAAGAAATCTAAAAACTATACTCCAAATAACTGTTTTTACAGAGAAATAAAGGAGACTAGCCTATGGCAATCGAATTATTGACTCCCTTTACCAAGGTAGAGTTGGAGCCAGAAATCAAGGAGAAAAAACGTAAACAAGTCGGGATTTTAGGGGGGAATTTTAACCCTGTTCACAATGCCCATCTGATCGTTGCGGACCAAGTACGGCAACAGTTGGGGCTGGATCAGGTTCTGCTCATGCCTGAATACCAACCTCCTCATGTAGATAAAAAGGAAACCATCCCTGAACACCATCGTCTCAAGATGCTTGAATTGGCGATTGAGGGGATTGAAGGCCTAGCCATTGAAACCATCGAGTTGGAGCGCAAGGGCATTTCTTACACCTACGACACCATGAAGATTTTGACAGAGCAACATCCAGATACAGACTATTACTTTATCATCGGTGCCGATATGGTGGACTATCTGCCTAAATGGTACCGAATTGATGAACTGGTAGATATGGTTCAGTTTGTGGGAGTTCAGCGCCCACGCTACAAGTCAGGGACTTCCTATCCAGTTATCTGGGTGGATGTGCCTCTCATGGATATCTCGTCCAGCATGGTGCGTGACTTCATTGCCCAAGGTCGGAAACCCAACTTTCTCCTACCTCAGCCGGTGCTAGACTACATCGAGAAGGAGGGGCTCTACTGATGGTATATCAGGATTATATCAACTGCTCTCGCGAGGCTTTGTTGGAAAAAATGGCAGAGCTTCTACCTGAAAAACGCTTAACCCATTGCTTGGGTGTGGAGCGTGCAGCCATAGAACTAGCGGAGAGATTTGGAGTCGATGCCGAGAAAGCAGGCTTAGCAGGGCTCCTTCATGACTATGCTAAAAAGCTGTCAGATCAGGAATTTTTGGGCTTGATTGACCATTA
Source organism: Streptococcus pseudopneumoniae (assembly GCF_001074825.1). Taxonomy (GTDB): domain Bacteria; phylum Bacillota; class Bacilli; order Lactobacillales; family Streptococcaceae; genus Streptococcus; species Streptococcus pseudopneumoniae_C. The sequence continues at coordinate 133,134 of NZ_JUPG01000181.1, read as the reverse complement.
TCAGCTAGACCCTAACCTCAAAAAATGGGGCAATAATGTCTGGCATGGTATAATCGGCATCTACAAGATTCAGGAAGATTTGAATTTGCATGATTCAGAAATCCTGCGAGCCATTGAAATCCATACAGTCGGGGCTAGTCAGATGACAGACTTAGACAAGGTCATCTATGTCGCAGACTATATCGAGCACAATCGAGCCTTTCCTGGAGTAGATGTGGCGCGTGAGATTGCTGAGCTATCGCTCAATAAGGCAGTGGCCTATGAAACGGCACGAACTGTGGAGCATTTGGCTCATCAAGGATTTCCCATCTATCCCCAAACTCTTGAAACCTATAACGCCTTTGTGCACTATTTGAAAGAGGACTAAATGAACGAAAAAGAATTACTAGAACTAGTCGTGAAAGCGGCTGATGAGAAACGTGCAGAGGATATCCTCGCACTTGATGTACAAGATTTGACTAGTGTGACGGACTACTTTGTCATCACTAGCTCTATGAATAGCCGTCAGTTGGACGCTATCGCTGATAATATCCGTGAAAAAGTAGCGGAAGCAGGATTTAAAGGTAGTCATGTCGAAGGCGACGCATCTGGAGGTTGGGTTTTGCTGGACCTCGGTGCTGTCGTAGTGCATGTCTTTTCAGAAGAAATGCGTGCCCACTATAACCTGGAAAAATTATGGCATGAGGCGGATTCAGTAGATATTTCAGAAGCCTTAGCATAGGAGATGAACTCAGTTGCAGTCAACTGGGTTTCTTTGCTTATTTTAGAAGAATATGGATAGAAAGGTAAAGGGCGAGTGGTGTTTGCCATGGAGGCTCTTGGTATCATGATTATGGCGACTTATGAAACCTTTGCGGCGGTCTATGATGCGGTCATGGACGATAGTTTATACGATAAATGGACGGATTTTTCCATCCGTCATTTGCCTAAGACCAAGGAGAGAAAGAAACTCTTGGAATTGGCTTGTGGGACAGGAATTCAATCGGTGCGCTTCTCTCAGGCTGGTTTTGATGTGACTGGACTTGACTTGAGTGGGGATATGTTGAAGATTGCTGAGAAGAGAGCTTCTTCAGCCAAACAAAAGATTGACTTTATTGAAGGCAATATGCTGGATTTGTCCAAGGTGGGTCAATACGACTTTGTGACTTGTTACTCGGACTCAATCTGCTACATGCAAGATGAGGTGGAAGTAGGGGACGTCTTTAAGGAAGTGTATAATGCTCTTAATGAAGACGGAGTTTTCATCTTTGATGTACACTCGACCTACCAGACAGATGAAGTTTTTCCAGGTTATTCCTACCATGAAAATGCGGAAGACTTCGCCATGCTTTGGGACACCTATGAGGATGCGGCGCCTCACTCCATCGTGCATGAGTTGACTTTCTTTATCAAGGAAGCTGATGGTTCCTTTAGTCGTCACGATGAAGTACATGAGGAGCGGACCTATGAGGTCTTGACCTATGACATTCTGCTGGAACAGGCTGGATTCAAGTCCTTCAAACTTTATGCGGACTTTGAGGACAAAGAGCCAACAGAAACCAGCACCCGTTGGTTTTTTGTGGCACAGAAGTAGGAGATTAGCATGACCATCACAGGTATTATCGCGGAGTTTAATCCCTTTCATAATGGGCATAAATACCTGCTGGATCAGGCAGAGGGGCTGAAAATCGTTGCTATGTCAGGGAATTTCATGCAGAGAGGCGAGCCTGCTATTGTGGATAAGTGGACAAGGGCCCAGATGGCACTGGAAAATGGCGCAGACTTGGTAGTGGAATTGCCATTTTTAGTCAGTGTTCAGGCGGCGGATTTCTTCGGTCAAGGAGCTGTGGATATCTTGGCTCGGTTGGGAATTGATACTCTAGCATTTGGGACGGAGGAAGTACTGGATTATCAAAAAATCGCTGACTTATACACAGAGAAAGGTGCTGAGATGGAGAAATTTGTGGAAAATTTGCCTGATTCTCTCTCTTATCCCCAGAAAACCCAAGCCATGTGGAAAGAGTTTGCTGGTCTTGATTTTTCAGGAAATACGCCCAATCATGTTCTTGCTCTGGCCTATGCCAAGGCGGTTGCGGGACGTAGAATCAAACTCCATCCGATTCAGCGTCAGGGGGCTGGCTATCATTCTGTGGATAAGGATGTGGACTTTGCCTCGGCGACAGCCCTGCGTCAGCACCAGAAAGACCAAGATTTCTTAGAACGCTTTATGCCATCCGTTGCCCTCTTTGAGCAGGCCAGTAAGGTGAGCTGGGATGACTATTTTCCTTTGCTCCGATATCAAATCTTGTCAAATTCCGACCTAACCACCATCTATCAGGTCAATCAAGAAATGGCTGTGCGCATCAAGGATGCCATCAAGATAGCCCAGTCTGTGGAAGACTTGGTTGAGGAGGTTGCCACCAAACGCTACACAAAGGCGCGTGTCAGACGCCTCTTGACCTATATCTTGGTGCAGGCCAGAGAAGGTGACTTGTCAGAAGCCATTCATGTCCTTGGTTTTACCGAAAAAGGCAGACAGCATCTCAAGTCTTTGAAAGGTCAGGTCAGTCTAGTCAGCCGAATTGGCAAAGAACCTTGGGATGTCATGACTCAAAAGGCAGACCAGATTTACCAATTGGGAAATTCAAGTATAGCAGAGCAGAATTTTGGAAGAGTGCCGATTAGAATAGAAAAGAACTAAGTCTACTGAAAGGTAGGCTTTTTGAGATTTTTCACGAATAAATAGATAGAAAAGAAAATCTTGTACAAGTTCCTGACAATTTCTTTCTTTTCGTGTATAATAGTGGAAAAGAGGTAAAACGAGGTATGGTTATGGAAGCAGTTCTTTACTCAACATTCCGAAATCATTTAAAAGACTACATGAAGAAGGTAAATGATGAATTTGAGCCTTTGACGGTGGTCAATAAAAATCCAGACGAGGACATTGTAGTACTTTCAAAGAGTGAGTGGGATAGTATTCAAGAAACCCTGAGAATTGCTCAAAATAAGGAACTATCTGACAAGGTCTTGCGAGGAATGGCTCAAGTCCGTGCTGGAAGCACTCAAGTCCATGTTATTGAGGAGTGATGAATGCTGCTCAAGTTTACAGAAGATGCCTGGGCAGATTATTGCTTCTGGCAAACTCAGGACAAGAAAACACTAAAAAGAATCAATAAACTAATCAAGGATATTCAACGTGATCCCTTTACAGGAATAGGAAAACCAGAGCCACTCAAGTATGATTACCAAGGAGCCTGGTCACGTCGTATCGACGCAGAAAATCGCTTGATTTATATGATGGATGGAGATAGCGTGGCTTTCTTGTCTTTCAAAGATCATTACTAAGTCTGCTGAAAGGTGGGCTTTTTCTATAATTTTTACTAAGCTATAACTTCTAAGAAATAGAGATTACGCTAATAAATTATAGGTAATTAAACTCCAATTTCCCCAAAACATATTCTATTTTAGGTTTGTGAAAATCACTTTTTTATGGTAGAATGTAAAAGAATGTATGTCATTCGGAATAACAATAAAATGAGGTAAAAACATGGAAATCATGTCGCTTGCGATTGCTGTTTTTGCCGTCATCATTGGTTTAGTCATTGGATATGTCAGCATCTCAGCTAAGATGAAATCATCTCAGGAAGCTGCGGAGTTGATGCTTTTAAATGCTGAACAAGAAGCAACTAATTTACGTGGACAAGCTGAGCGTGAAGCAGATTTACTTGTTAATGAAGCTAAGCGTGAAAGCAAGTCTCTTAAAAAAGAAGCACTATTGGAGGCCAAAGAAGAAGCCAGAAAATACCGTGAAGAAGTGGACGCTGAATTCAAATCAGAACGTCAAGAACTCAAACAAATCGAAAGTCGTTTGACAGAGAGAGCTACTAGCCTTGACCGTAAGGACGACAATTTGACGAGTAAAGAACAAACACTTGAACAAAAAGAACAAAGTATTTCTGATAGAGCGAAAAACCTTGATGCGCGTGAAGAGCAATTAGAGGAAGTCGAAAGACAAAAAGAAGCAGAACTAGAGCGTATTGGTGCTCTGTCTCAGGCAGAAGCACGAGATATTATCTTGGCACAGACAGAGGAGAACTTGACCAAGGAGATTGCCAGTCGCATTCGTGAAGCCGAGCAAGAGGTCAAGGAACGTTCTGACAAAATGGCCAAGGACATCTTGGTTCAAGCTATGCAACGTATCGCTGGTGAATATGTAGCAGAGTCAACAAACTCAACAGTTCATCTGCCGGACGATACTATGAAAGGACGCATTATTGGTCGTGAAGGTCGTAACATTCGTACCTTTGAAAGTTTGACAGGGGTCGATGTGATTATCGACGATACACCAGAAGTGGTGACCTTGTCAGGTTTTGATCCGATTCGTCGCGAGATTGCCCGTATGACTATGGAAATGTTGCTCAAGGATGGTCGTATTCATCCGGCTCGTATCGAAGAGTTGGTTGAGAAAAACCGTCAAGAGATTGACAATAAGATCCGTGAATACGGTGAGGCTGCTGCCTATGAGATCGGTGCGCCGAACCTTCATCCAGATTTGATGAAGATTATGGGACGTTTGCAGTTCCGTACTTCATATGGACAAAATGTCTTGCGTCATTCGATTGAAGTTGCTAAGTTGGCTGGTATTATGGCTAGTGAGCTTGGTGAGAATGCGGCTCTTGCCCGTCGTGCTGGATTCCTTCACGATATCGGGAAAGCCATTGACCGTGAGGTTGAAGGTAGCCACGTTGAAATCGGTATGGAATTAGCTCGTAAGTACAAGGAACACCCAGTTGTGATCAATACGATTGCTAGTCACCACGGAGATGTCGAAGCAGAAAGCGTGATTGCAGTGATTGTTGCTGCAGCAGATGCCTTGAGTGCGGCTCGTCCAGGTGCTCGTAGTGAGTCTCTTGAAAGCTACATCAAGCGTCTCCACGATTTGGAAGAAATTGCTAACGGCTTTGAAGGAGTACAAACTAGCTTTGCCCTTCAAGCAGGACGTGAAATCCGCATCATGGTCAATCCAGGAAAAATCAAGGACGACAAAGTTACAATCTTGGCTCACAAAGTTCGTGAGAAAATTGAAAACAATCTCGATTATCCAGGAAATATCAAGGTAACCGTGATCCGCGAGCTTCGTGCAGTAGATTATGCCAAATAAATGAGAAAGAGCAGTTGAAAAATTACTGCTTTTTTGTTACACTAGATAGAAAGACTGTAAAGGATAATCTGGCTCTTTGCCATTATTCTAGAGAAATGTTATTTCACAGACTGACTAAAAGGAGACACAATGGCAGACCGAGGCTTACTAATCGTTTTTTCTGGTCCTTCAGGGGTTGGAAAAGGAACGGTTAGAAGAGAGATTTTTGAGAGTTCTGAAAACCAATTTCAATACTCTGTATCGATGACGACACGTGCACAACGTCCTGGAGAAGTGGATGGTGTTGACTATTTCTTCCGTACTCGCGAAGAATTTGAAGAGCTGATTCGTCAAGGACAGATGTTAGAATACGCAGAATATGTCGGCAACTACTATGGAACTCCTCTGACCTACGTCAATGAAACCTTGGACAAGGGAATCGATGTTTTCCTTGAAATTGAAGTTCAGGGTGCTCTTCAGGTTAAGAAAAAGGTTCCAGATGCTGTCTTTATCTTTCTGACACCACCAGATTTGGATGAATTGCAAGATCGTTTGGTAGGACGTGGAACAGACAGTGCAGAAGTAATTGCTCAACGAATCGAAAAAGCCAAGGAAGAAATTGCCCTCATGCGTGAGTATGATTATGCGATTGTCAACGATCAGGTGCCCCTAGCTGCTGAGCGTGTCAAACGTGTGATCGAAGCAGAGCACTTCCGTGTGGATCGTGTTATTGGTCACTATCAGGAGATGTTACCAAAATCTCCAACTACCCGATAAAATTTAGAAAATAGGTACAAGCAAATGATGTTAAAACCCTCTATTGATACCTTGCTCGACAAGGTTCCTTCAAAATATTCACTCGTAATCTTGGAAGCAAAACGTGCCCACGAATTAGAAGCAGGTGCGCCAGCAACTCAAGGCTTCAAGTCTGAAAAATCAACTCTTCGCGCCTTAGAAGAAATCGAATCAGGAAACGTTACCATTCACCCAGATCCAGAAGGAAAACGTGAAGCAGTGCGTCGTCGTATCGAAGAAGAAAAACGCCGCAAAGAAGAAGAAGAAAAGAAAATCAAAGAGCAAATCGCTAAAGAAAAAGAAGATGGTGAAAAAATTTAAGGTTGGGGGGACTCAATCTTATTTTTTCTATTGCAAGAATGTACTGACAAGGAGGAGGTGAGAAGATGGCTATAGCCAAGATTATCGTAGATGTGCCTTTGATGCAGACGGACCAGCCCTATAGTTACAGGATTCCTGAGGAATTTGAGGGAATGCTGGAAGTTGGGATGCGGGTTCATGTGCCCTTTGGTAAGGGAAATCGCTTGATTCAAGGGATTGTTCTTGGTTTGGAGTCCCAATCGGATGAAGAAGAGATGGAGCAAGATTTAAAAGATATTGCTGAGGTGTTGGATTTTTCACCTGTTCTCACCCAAGAACAACTCTGGTTGGCTGAGGAGCTCCGCAAGTCCGTCTTCTCCTATAAAATCTCCATCCTCAAGGCCATGCTACCGGGATTTCTGAATTCTAGCTATGACAAGATTCTCTATCCTAAGGTAGGTCTGAGTCAGGAGGACCAAGAGCGTTTGTTTGGTTCAGAAGATTCGCTAGCCTTTTCTTCACTAGACATTGCGAAGCAAGTCGAAATGATGCGTTTGACTAGAAAAGGTCTGCTTGGTCTGGAATATCAGGCGGTCGATCAAAAGAAGGTCAAGACCCAGTCTTGGTATGAGGTTGATCTTGTTCAGTTAGAAGGTGTCGAGATTTCTGCGCGCTCCAAGAAAAAGTTGGAATTGAGAGACTATCTGCTGTCTCATCCGGAGAGTGATTCCTTGGCTAGTTTGTTAGAGTCCTATTCGCGGGAGCAAGTCAACTTCTTTGTGGAGCAAGGTGCTGTGTCCATAGTCCAAAAGGAAGTTCAACGCTCGGCTGCTTATTTTGAAGGCATTGAGGCAAGTCGGCCTTTGGAGTTGAATCCAGAACAAAGACAGGCGCGTGATGCGGTTGTCAGTGCTATTGGTAGTCACCAGCCTCCCTTCCTCCTTCAAGGGATTACAGGAAGTGGGAAGACAGAGGTTTACTTGCAGATTATCCAAGGTGCCTTGGACAAGGGAAAGACAGCTATTTTGCTGGTGCCTGAGATTTCCTTGACTCCACAGATGACGGAGCGTTTTATTGCTCGATTTGGTGAGAAAGTGGCCATTCTTCACTCAGGCTTGTCTAATGGTGAAAAGTATGATGAATGGCGCAAGGTCGAGCGTGGAGACGCTCAAGTTGTGGTTGGTGCTAGATCCGCTATCTTTGCTCCTCTTAAAAATCTGGGTGTCATGATAATCGATGAGGAGCATGAAGCTACTTATAAGCAGGACAGCAATCCTCGTTACCATGCCAGAGAAGTGGCTATTTTACGGGCCCAGTATAATCAAGCGGCACTGGTGCTTGGGTCTGCAACGCCGAGCTTAGAGAGCCGTGCTCGGGCTGGGAAGGGCGTCTATCAACACTTGCGTCTGACCCAACGAGCTAATCCTTTAGCTAGGATTCCTGAGGTTCAAGTGGTTGACTTTCGAGACTATATTGGACAAAACGAGACATCAAACTTTACTCCTCCTTTGCTAGAAGCTATCCAAGACCGTCTGGCTAAAAAAGAGCAGGTGGTTCTCATGCTCAATCGCCGTGGTTATTCTAGCTTTGTTATGTGTCGAGAGTGTGGGACGGTGGATACTTGTCCTAACTGTGATATTTCCCTGACCTTGCACATGGATACCAAGACCATGAACTGCCATTATTGTGGTTTTTTAAAGGACATTCCTCAGACCTGTCCTAACTGTAAGAGTCGCAGTATTCGCTACTACGGGACGGGAACTCAGAAGGCTTATGACGAGCTGGCAGAGCTTTTTCCTCAGGCCCGCATTTTGCGGATGGATGTGGATACGACTCGAAAGAAAGGCAGTCACCAAGCTTTGCTTGACCAGTTTGGGCGAGGAGAAGCGGATATTTTACTAGGTACTCAGATGATTGCCAAGGGATTGGATTTTCCCAATGTGACTTTGGTCGGAGTGCTCAATGCGGATACGGCCTTGAATTTACCTGATTTCCGTTCTTCTGAGAGAACCTTCCAGCTCTTGACTCAGGTGGCAGGTCGAGCAGGTCGAGCAGAAAAAGCTGGTCAGGTCTTGATTCAGTCCTATAATCCGCAGCACTATGCTATTCGATTTGCCAAGGATCAGGACTACGAAGGCTTTTATGCTTATGAAATGGGAATCAGACGACAACTTGGTTATCCACCTTACTATTTCACCATTGGAATTACCCTTTCTCATAAGAAAGAAGAAGAGGTTGTTAAACGTGCCTATGAAGTTATGAACATTTTGCGGTCAGGCTTGTCAGATACCAGTAACATCCTTGGGCCGACGCCCAAACCCATTGCTCGTACCCACAACCTCTATCATTACCAGATTTTGATTAAATACCGTTTAGAAGATGAGCTGGGGCCGACTCTAAATCAGGTTCTGGCCTTGACTCAAGAACGGGAAAATAGTGAGCTCCGTCTCAGCATTGATCATGAGCCACAGCAATTTTTATAAGAAGGAGAAGATATGACAAAATTAATCTTTATGGGGACCCCCGACTTTTCAGCAACAGTTTTAAAAGGGCTTTTGACAGATGACCGCTATGAGATTCTAGCCGTTGTGACCCAGCCAGACCGTGCTGTTGGGCGTAAAAAAGTTATCCAAGAAACCCCAGTTAAACAAGCTGCCAAAGAGGCAGGACTTCCTATCTACCAACCTGAAAAACTATCTGGAAGTCCAGAGATGGAAACTATTATGCAGCTAGGAGCAGATGGAATTGTGACTGCTGCATTTGGGCAATTTCTTCCAAGTAAACTCCTTGATAGCATGGACTTTGCGGTCAATGTTCATGCTTCTCTTCTTCCTAAACATCGTGGTGGAGCGCCAATCCATTATGCCTTGATTCAAGGGGATGAGGAAGCTGGTGTGACCATTATGGAAATGGTCAAGGAAATGGATGCAGGAGATATGATTTCCCGTCGCAGCATTCCTATCACAGATGAGGATAATGTCGGTATCTTATTTGAGAAATTAGCTCTTGTTGGTCGTGACTTGCTTTTGGACACTTTGCCTGCCTATATTGCTGGGGAAATCAAACCTGAACCGCAAGATCCAAGTCAGGTTACCTTCTCGCCAAATATTAAGCCAGAGGAAGAAAAACTGGATTGGAACAAAACTAATCGTCAACTCTTCAACCAAATCCGTGGCATGAACCCCTGGCCTGTGGCCCATACTTTCCTCAAGGGAGACCGCTTTAAGATTTATGAAGCCCTACCAGTAGAAGGTCAGGGAAATCCAGGTGAAATCCTCTCTATCGGCAAGAAAGAATTGATTGTCGCAACGGCAGAAGGAGCTTTGTCTCTCAGACAAGTGCAGCCAGCAGGCAAACCTAAGATGGATATTGCTTCCTTCCTTAACGGAGTTGGACGTACATTGACTGTAGGAGAACGATTTGGTGACTAAAGTAGAAACGGCTAGAAGTTTAGCCCTAGCAGTATTAGAGGATATCTTTATCAATCAAGCATACTCAAATATTGCCTTAAATAAGCATCTCAAGGGAAGCCAGCTTTCAGTAGCAGACAAGGGCTTGGTAACAGAGCTGGTCTATGGAACAGTAGCTCGCAAACTGACTCTGGAATGGTACCTATCTCACTTTATCGAAGACAGAGACCAGTTAGACAGCTGGCTCTATGTTCTGCTTCTTATGAGTGCCTACCAACTCCGCTATTTGGACAAAATTCCAGACCATGCTGTGGTCAATGAAGCGGTGGAATTAGCCAAATTCCGTAAAAAAGGCAGTGAAAAATTGGTCAATGCTGTCTTGCGCCGTATCCTGCGTGAAGGATGGCCAGATATTGCCAGCATCAAACGAAAAAACAAGCGTGATTCCATTGCTTATTCTCTCCCAGTTTGGTTAGTTTCCAAACTCAAGGAAGAATACGGTGAAGAGCGAGCACAAGCCATCTTTGAAAGCCTTTTGGTGCGCAACAAGGCCAGTATTCGTGTAACAGACCTAGGTCGAAAAGAAGAAATCAAAACCTTGTTAGAGGCTAGTGATTCACCTTTGTCTGTTTCTGGTCTGGTCAAGGAGCAAGGGCACTTTGCAGGCCATGATTTGTTTGCAGAAGGTGCTATAACTATTCAAGACGAGTCCAGTCAATTGGTTGCGCCAACTCTTGATCTACAAGGTGATGAGCAGGTTCTAGATGCTTGTGCGGCTCCGGGTGGGAAAACAGCCCATATTGCTTCTTATCTCACGACAGGCCAGGTTACTGCTCTGGACTTGTATGACCACAAGTTGGACTTAATCCAAGAAAATGCCCAACGTCTAGGCGTTGCAGAACGGGTTCAAACTCAAAAATTGGATGCCAGAAAGGTGCATGAGCTTTTTGGTCAGAATTCCTTTGACAAGATTTTAGTAGATGCTCCTTGTTCAGGAATCGGTCTTTTGCGTCGCAAACCAGATATCAAATACAATAAAGAAACGGCAGATTTCGCGTCCTTACAGGAAATTCAGCTAGAAATATTAGGTAGTGTTTGTCAAACACTACGCAAAGGTGGTATAATAACTTATAGTACCTGTACTATTGTCTCAGAGGAGAATTTTCAAGTCGTTGAGGCGTTTTTAGAAAGTCATCCCGAGTTCGAGCAGGTAAAACTAGAACATGAATGTAAGGATATCATGAAAGACGGCTGTATCCTCATTACACCTGAATTGTATGGAAGTGATGGATTCTTCATCAGTCGATTTCGCAAGATATCAGATTAGGAAGGAACTGACACATGGAAATTTCATTATTAACAGATGTTGGTCAGAAACGAACAAATAACCAAGACTATGTCAACCACTATGTCAATAGAGCTGGACGTACCATGATTATTTTAGCTGATGGAATGGGAGGTCATCGCGCAGGGAATATCGCTAGTGAAATGGCGGTAACAGACCTAGGTATAGCTTGGGTCGATACCCAGATCGATACAGTCAATGAAGTGCGTGAATGGTTCGCCCATTACCTAGAAATTGAAAATCAAAAGATTCATCAACTTGGACAAGATGATGCCTATAAAGGAATGGGAACAACTCTAGAAGCTGTTGCTATTATTGGCAATCAGGCTATCTATGCCCACATTGGGGATTCTCGTATCGGTTTGATTCGTGGGGAAGAATACCACCAATTAACGAGCGATCATTCCTTGGTCAATGAATTACTCAAGGCAGGTCAATTGACACCAGAAGAAGCAGCTAGCCATCCACAGAAAAATATCATTACCCAGTCTATCGGTCAAAAAGATGAAGTTCAACCCGATTTTGGAATCATTACCCTTGAGCCAGGAGACTATCTCTTGCTCAATAGTGATGGTTTGACCAACATGATTTCAGGTAGTGAGATTTGTGATATTGTGACCAGTGATATTCCTTTGGCAGATAAAACAGCGACGCTTGTGCGTTTTGCTAACAATGCAGGAGGTTTAGACAACATTACGGTTGCCCTTGTTTCTATGAACGAGGAGGAAGCAGAATGATCCAAATCGGCAAGATTTTTGCCGGACGCTATCGGATTGTGAAACAGATTGGCCGAGGAGGCATGGCAGATGTCTATTTGGCCAAGGATTTAATTCTAGACGGAGAAGAAGTGGCAGTGAAGGTCCTGAGGACCAACTACCAGACGGACCCGATAGCTGTAGCTCGTTTTCAGCGTGAAGCGAGAGCTATGGCAGATCTAGACCATCCTCATATCGTTCGGATAACAGATATTGGTGAGGAAGACGGTCAACAGTATCTTGCAATGGAGTATGTTGCTGGGCTAGACCTCAAACGCTATATCAAGGAACACTATCCTCTCTCTAATGAAGAAGCCGTCCGCATTATGGGACAAATCCTCCTAGCCATGCGTTTGGCCCATACCAGAGGAATTGTTCATAGGGACTTGAAACCTCAAAATATCCTCTTGACACCAGATGGGACTGCCAAAGTAACAGACTTTGGGATTGCAGTAGCCTTTGCTGAGACGAGTCTAACTCAGACTAACTCGATGCTGGGTTCAGTTCATTACTTGTCACCAGAGCAGGCGCGTGGTTCTAAGGCGACTGTACAAAGTGATATCTATGCCATGGGGATTATCTTCTATGAGATGCTGACAGGCCATATCCCTTATGACGGGGATAGTGCGGTAACTATCGCCCTTCAGCATTTCCAGAAACCACTGCCATCGGTTATAGCTGAAAATCCATCTGTGCCTCAAGCTTTGGAAAATGTTGTTATCAAGGCAACTGCTAAGAAATTGACAGATCGTTACAAATCAGTCGCTGAAATGTATGTGGACTTGTCTAGTAGTTTGTCTTATAATCGTCGTAATGAACCAAAGCTGGTCTTTGACGATGCGACTAAGGCGGACACCAAGACTCTACCAAAAGTATCTCAGAGCACCTTGACCTCAATTCCTAAGGTGCAAACACAAAGTCCGAAGCCACAGACTGCTAAGCCGAGTCAGCAGGTTTCCGAAGACAATTACGCAGCCAAGCCTGTTAAGAAACGGAAATTTAGAGTTCGATATATGATTTTGTTGGCCAGCATTGTATTGGTAGCAGCTTCTCTTATTTGGATTTTGTCTAGAACTCCTGCAACCATTGCCATTCCAGATGTGGCAGGTCAGACAGTTGCGGAGGCCAAGGAAACCCTCAAGAAAGCCAATTTTGAGATTGGTGAGGAGAAGACAGAGACTAGTGAAAAGGTGGAAGAAGGGCGGATTATCCGTACAGATCCTGGCGCTGGAACTGGTCGAAAAGAAGGAACGAAAATCAATTTGGTTGTCTCATCAGGCAAGCAATCTTTCCAATTGAGCAATTATATCGGTCGTAAATCAACAGATGTTATCGCAGAACTCAAGCAGAAGAAGGTTCCTGAAAATCTCATCAAGATCGAGGAAGAAGAATCAAGTGAGAGCGAAGCAGGAACTGTCCTCAGACAGAGCCCAGCTGCTGGAACAACCTATGATTTGAGCAAGGCATCAACGATTACCTTAACCGTTGCTAAGAAAGTAACCAGCGTTGCTATGCCAAGTTATACGGGATCTAGTCTTGAATTTACTAAAAATAATCTCGTTCAAATTGTCGGTATTAAAGAAGCCAATATTGAAGTTGTAGAAGTGTCGACAGCTCCCGCTGGAACTGCTGAAGGTACAGTCGTTGAACAGAGTCCAAAAGCAGGTGAAAAGGTTGATTTGACGAAGACGCGTGTCAAGATTTCAATTTACAAGCCAAAAACACCGCCGTCAACGTCATCATCAGCACCAGTCCAACGTGGAAACCAAGGTTCTACTACAACACCAAGTCAGGGGAACCAACAAGGAAATCAACGAGGGAATGCACCTACTACTCAGTCAAGTAGTGAAGGCAACCACGAAAATTCACGTGATTAAACGAATCTTTGTCATGAGTTCATGGCAAAGATTTTTTTTGACTCCAGATTTGTGATAGAATAGAGGGAGTTGATAAAAGGAGGTAAGCATGGAAGAATCAAGAGAATTAAATGCCGTCATTGATGTGATTATGCTAGCAGGAACCATTCTCCTCAAAAGTGGCTCAGAGATTCATCGTGTAGAAGATACTATGATTCGTATTGCGCATTCGCAGGGGATTGTGGATTGTAATGTTCTTGCCATGCCTGCTGCTATCTTTTTCTCGATTGAAAATACCAATATTTCACGCATGAAGCGCGTGACCTCCTCTTCTTATAACATTGAAAAAGTTTGTGATGTGAACCAAATTTCTCGTCAGCTGGTTGAGGGGCAGATTGATTTAGAGACAGCCTTCCAGCAATTGACTACCTTGCAAGTTCAACCCCTTCCCTATACCAAGTTGCAGGTGACTTTGGCTGCGACCTTTAGCGCTCCTTTCTTTTCGGTTATGTTTAGCGGAAATATCTATGACGCACTTGGGGCAGGAGTGGCTACCTTATTTGGTTTTGCCTTTTCCCTCTACGTGGAGAAGTTTATCCGAATTCCCTTTGTGACAGCCTTTGCTGGAGCCTTTGTCTTTGGGATGATTGCCCAATTTTGGGCTCGCTACACAGGTTTTCCTTCAACGGCAGATTTGATTATAGCTGGTGCGGTCATGCCTTTTGTACCAGGGATTGCCTTGACCAATGCGGTCCGCGATATTATGACTAACCACATAAACTCTGGTATGAGCAAGATGTTTGAATCCCTGCTCATTACCCTTGCTTTAGGGGCAGGAACTTCTGTCGCCTTGGTATTGATGAACTAATATGACACTAACAACCTTTTTATTACAAGCAGTGGCAAGTCTTCTTGCTATTATCACTTTTTTAATCGTACTCAATGTGCAACGATCTATGCTCTTACCAGGAGGGATTTTGGGCATGGTTGTCTGGCTAATCTATCTTTTGCTCAAGGAACCGACCAATGTCATTGTAGCCACCTTTATTGCAGCCATTATCGGTTCTTGTGTCAGCCAGATTTTAAGTATTCTTTATAAGACACCTGCTGTGGTCTTTATCTTAGCCATCTTGGCACCTCTGGTTCCAGGTTATCTCTCCTACCGAACAACTGCCTTTTTTGTGACAGGGGACTATAATAAAGCACTGGCAAGTGCAACCTTGGTTGTCATGTTGGCTTTGGTTATTTCCATTGGAATGGCTAGCGGAACAGTGATTCTCAGACTGTATTCTCACTTACAAAAACAGCAAAATCGTTAGACTAACATGAGACTTGATTTGGTGAATCAAGTCTTTTTTCTCTCTTTTACTGCTATTTGTGATAAAATAGTATAGAACGATTTTTTACATGAATGATAAAACAGAGGTAAATATGACAATCGGTATTGATAAGATTGGTTTTGCGACCAGTCAATATGTCTTGAAATTACAAGACTTAGCAGAGGCGAGGGGAATTGACCCTGAAAAATTAAGCAAAGGACTCTTACTCAAGGAATTAAGTATTGCGCCTTTAACTGAGGATATCGTGACCTTGGCGGCCAGCGCTAGTGACTCTATTTTAACTGAGCAAGAAAGAGCAGAAATTGATATGGTCATTGTGGCTACCGAGTCAGGAATTGATCAGAGTAAGGCTGCAGCCGTCTTTGTGCATGGTTTGCTGGGCATCCAGCCCTTTGCTCGTAGTTTCGAGATTAAAGAAGCCTGCTACGGAGCGACAGCGGCCCTTCATTATGCCAAATTGCATGTGGAAAATTCTCCAGAGTCCAAGGTCTTGGTCATTGCCAGTGATATTGCCAAATATGGTATTGAAACTCCAGGAGAACCAACTCAAGGTGCTGGAAGTGTAGCTATGTTGATTACACAAAATCCACGCATTATGGCCTTTAATAATGACAATGTGGCTCAGACTCGTGACATCATGGATTTCTGGCGTCCAAATTACTCGACAACTCCTTATGTAAATGGTGTCTATTCTACCCAACAATATTTGGATAGTTTGAAAACGACTTGGCTTGAATACCAAAAACGCTACCAGCTTACTTTGGATGATTTTGCAGCTGTTTGCTTCCATTTGCCTTATCCTAAATTAGCGCTAAAAGGCTTGAAAAAAATCATGGATAAGAGCCTGCCCCAAGAGAAAAAAGACCTCTTGCAAAAGCATTTTGACCAGTCTATTCTTTACAGTCAAAAGGTGGGGAATATCTACACAGGTTCCCTCTTCCTTGGACTTTTGTCTCTCTTGGAAAATACAGATAGCTTGAAGGCTGGGGATAAAATTGCCCTTTATAGTTACGGAAGTGGGGCCGTAGCTGAGTTCTTTAGTGGTGAATTGGTTGAAGGTTATGAAGCTTATCTGGATAAAGATCGTTTGAATAAGCTCAACCAACGAACTGCCCTGTCTGTTGCTGACTATGAAAAAGTCTTCTTCGAAGAGGTGCAGTTGGATGAATCTGGTTCAGCCCAGTTTGCTGGCTATGAAAATCAAGATTTTGCCTTGGTTGAAATTGTGGACCACCAACGTCGTTATAGCAAGGTTGAAAAATAATGAAGATAAGTTGGAATGGATTTTCTAAAAAATCATACCATGAGCGCCTTGAGCTGTTAAAAGCTCAGGCGCTCCTTAGTCCTGAAAAACAAACCAGTCTGGAGCAGGATGAACAGATTAGTGTGACTGTCGCAGACCAGCTGAGTGAGAATGTGGTGGGAACTTTTTCTCTGCCTTATTCGCTGGTTCCAGAGGTCCTTGTCAATGGTCAGGAATACACAGTTCCCTATGTGACGGAAGAGCCGTCAGTGGTTGCTGCGGCCAGCTATGCTAGTAAAATCATCAAGCGGTCAGGTGGCTTTACTGCTCAAGTACATGAGCGCCAGATGATCGGTCAGGTAGCCCTTTATCAAGTTGCTAATCCTGAACAAGCGCAAGAGAAGATTGTCAGCAAGAAAGCGGAGCTCTTGGAACTTGCCAATCAAGCCTATCCTTCTATCGTTAAACGTGGAGGCGGGGCGCGTGATTTGCATGTAGAACAGATCAAAGGCGAAACAGACTTTCTAGTCGTCTATCTTCATGTTGATACCCAGGAAGCCATGGGTGCCAATATGCTCAATACCATGCTGGAAGCCTTGAAACCAGTCTTAGAAGAACTCAGTCAGGGACAGAGTCTCATGGGGATTCTGTCAAACTATGCGACCGATTCTCTGGTGACAGCAAGCTGTCGCATCGCTTTTCGATACTTGAGTCGCCAAAAGGATCAAGGACGAGAAATTGCGGAGAAAATGGCTTTAGCTAGCCAATTTGCGCAGGCTGATCCTTATCGAGCTGCTACCCACAATAAAGGGATTTTTAATGGTATTGATGCCGTTTTGATTGCAACTGGTAATGACTGGCGTGCTATTGAGGCAGGAGCCCATGCCTTTGCTAGTAGAGAAGGACACTATCAAGGTCTTAGTCAATGGACACTGGACCTTGAAAGAGAAGAATTGGTCGGTGAGGTGACCCTGCCTATGCCTGTAGCGACCAAAGGCGGCTCTATCGGCCTCAACCCTCGTGTAGCCCTCAGTCATGAATTACTAGGAAATCCTTCTGCTAAAGAATTAGCTCAGATTATCGTGTCTATCGGTCTCGCCCAAAACTTTGCGGCCCTCAAAGCCTTGGTGAGTACAGGAATTCAGCAAGGTCACATGAAATTGCAGGCCAAATCCTTGGCTCTCCTAGCAGGTGCTAGTGAATTCGAGGTTGCTCCCTTAGTCGAGCGCCTCATCGCAGATAAAACCTTTAACCTAGAGACAGCCCAGCGCTACCTAGAAAATTTAAGATCATAAAAAACTCAGACGGATCGGTCTGAGTTTTCTTGTGTTTATACTCAATGAAAATCAAAGAGCAAACTAGGAAGCTAGCAGCAAGTTGCTTAAAGCACTGCTTTGAGGTTGTAGATAAGACTGACGAAGCCAGCTCAAAACACTGTTTTGAGGTTGTGGATAGAACTGACGAAGTCAGTAACCATATCTACAGTAAGGCGACGCTGACGTGGTTTGAAGAGATTTTCGAAGAGTATCAAATACTTTTTCCTGGTAATAGAGTAACTGGTAAGAAGTAACCGGTTGTTGCGACTTCCTTGCCTTCGATCTTTTGTAATAGGAGGTCAACAGTGAGTTGAGCAATCTCTTGCATAGGTTGCTTAATCGTTGTTAAATGAGGGTAGTAATTCTCGATAAAGTAAGTCCCATCATAGCCGATGACCTTGAGTTCGTCCGGGACAGAAATGCCTAGTTCTTGGGCAATTTTAATGACCAGAATGGCAGTCAAATCATCCGAAGCAAAAATGGCATCTGGTTTTTGACGGGTCAAGATATTCTTGATTTCCATTTCTTTTCTGACGGGAGAAAAGTCACTGGAAACATTGATAATAGGTGCTTTGGGGAGAACAGATGCAAAGCCAGCGTGGCGTAGTCCAGTTGGCGAATTGGAATTGTCATTCCCTGTAATCATGATGATAGACTGGGCACCTGTCTTAACCAAGGTCTGGGCAGCAAGAACTCCACCAGCATAGTTGTCAGAGGAGACGACGGGAATATCTGGAGACAGGTTTCGGTCAAAGGAAATAATCGGCGCGGTCACACGATTATAGTCTTCGATTCCCAAGTTGTGACTACCCGAAATGATGCCGTCCACCTGATTGGCTTCCAACATTTCGATGTATTCACGTTCCTTTTCAGAATCGTGCTCACTGTTGCAGATGATGGTCTTGTAACCATTTTTGAAGAGTTGGTGTTCCAGCTTATCAATCAATTCTGCGTAGAAAACATTGGAAATATTTGGGAAAATCAAACCGATTAACTTAGCTGATTTTCCTTGCAGACTACGAGCTAGGTTGTTGGGTTTATAGCCCAATTCCCGCATGGATTCATTAACCTTTTGAATGGTTTTTTCAGAGAGATACCCTTTTTTATTGATAACCCGAGAAACGGTAGTAGGGCTGACGCCTGCAAGTTTGGCGACATCAGTTAGTTTTGCGACCATAATCTAATTCATAGTAAGTTCCAGTTGGGTTTCCAGATTTAATCAGGATACCATTTTGGTCTGCATGTGGGAAGACACGACCGGAAAATACTTTTTCTCCTTTATTGATGAAAATTTCAAAGACAGAGTTATCGATGAAAATTGTAGCAGTAGTAGCTTGGTTATCGATTGGGCAAGAACGAGTTGTTCCAAATTCTTGGGCATACTGTTCACCAGCCTGGCTACGATCCACTGTTACTTGACCATTTACAAGGTCAAAGTTGATGGAAAGTCCCTTGCCTTCTTTATCAGATAGTAAAACAATCTCGCTCTGGCTATTAGCTTCCAAGTTGAGTTCGAGTTCGTAAGTGTTCTTAGTTTGGGCACGGTTTGAGAAGGCTTCTTCAGAAGCACGAAGGTCCTTGATAGCTGCGATTGGGTATTGGTAGAGTTTGCCGTCTTTGATAGTCAGTTCTTTGACCAAAGAGAAGGTTCCTTGATGGTCAAAACGGTCAGATGGATAAGAAACATCTGGTAAACCAAGCCAGCTAACTGCTAGAGCACGTCCATCAGGAGCGTTGAAGGCTTGAGTTGCATAGGCTTCAAAACCATAATCCATGTTTTGAAGTTGAGACACATCTACCATTTTGGCATTTTCAGGGTCAAAGGAAGCCCCAATTTTATACATATTTGGATAGATATTGTCGTAGTCTAGAACATCTTTATCCAATCCTTGTGGGCAGTAAAGAAGGACAGGTTGCTTGCCTACAAAGACTAGGTTTGGACATTCCATCATGTAGGCAGTGCGTTCGTTATCAAAGTCAAGGTCGCCAACAGCTTGCCAGTTTGTGTAGTCATTGTTAACAGCCTTGTAGAGACGGACGAATCCTTTTTTCTCCAAGTCCTGTCCGCCGACGATAGCATAGTATTGCCCCTTAAAGTTAAAAATTTGCGGATCGCGGAAGTGGTCAGTAGAGTCTGCAGGCTGGTCAATCAATATCTTGTCAATCTTCGTAATCTTACCATCCTTGTCCATCACAGCACCGATCTGGTAAGGGTGACGGATCCAGTTTTCATCACGGACATTTCCTGTATAGAATAGGAACAAGTTATCACCAAATTGCATAGCAGAACCAGAGTAGGCACCGTGGCTATCTAATGGAGTATCAGGCAAAACTCTGACACCAGTTTCCGTGAAGTGAACTAAGTCCTCACTTTCCAATTGCACCCAAGATTTCAAACCGTGGGCGGCACCGAAAGGAAAGTTCTGATAAAAAACAATCCACTTTCCATCAAAGTAAGAAAAGCCATTTGGATCGTTGAGAAGTCCTGTTTTTGGCTCAACATGATAATGAGTATGCCATGGAGATTGTGCCATATTTTCTTTAATATTCTTAATTTCTTCTTGCGTCCAATCTTGATAAAGTCTGTAACGACGCTCAGTAGTCCATTCCATTCTTTCATTCCTCCAAAAATCTTATCACTTTTAATAGTAACCGTTTTCGGAAAAAAAAGCAAGACTTTTATGTTAAAAAAGAGAAAAAACTGTCAAACGTTTATCATAAAATAAATGCAGGAAATCAATCAAATTTTTACGAAAACATGAAAGATAATGAAATAAAACCCTTTTAACCAAGATTTTAAACTTATTTTTTAAGGGATGCCTGCTAAAACAGTCAAAATCAATCAATCTAAAGCGAGCCAACTAAGTGGATAGAATATTTTTTCTGCAAAACGCTTGACATATTTCTAAAACATGATAAAATAATAGTCGTAGGGCGAATAAAATCGCTTTCAAACAAGAACAAAATTTTATATAAGGAGATTTTTGCAAATGAACAATCAGGAAATTGCAAAAAAAGTCATCGATGCCTTGGGCGGACGTGAAAATGTCAACAGTGTAGCTCACTGTGCGACTCGTCTTCGTGTCATGGTCAAAGATGAAGGAAAAATCAATAAAGAAGTGATTGAGAACTTGGAAAAAGTTCAAGGTGCTTTCTTTAACTCAGGTCAATACCAAATCATCTTTGGTACAGGTACAGTTAACAAAATGTACGATGAAGTTGTTGCACTTGGTTTGCCAACATCATCTAAAGATGACATGAAAGCAGAAGCTGCCAAACAAGGGAACTGGTTCCAACGTGCTATCCGTACTTTCGGTGACGTTTTCGTTCCAATCATCCCAGTTATCGTAGCAACAGGTCTTTTCATGGGTGTGCGTGGTCTCTTGACTGCTCTTGGAGTGACACTTCCAGCTGACGTGACAACTTACACTCAAATCTTGACAGATACAGCCTTCATCATCTTGCCAGGTTTGGTTGTGTGGTCAACCTTCCGTGTATTCGGTGGAAATCCAGCCGTTGGTATCGTTCTTGGTATGATGCTTGTTTCTGGCTCACTTCCAAACGCTTGGGCAGTTGCTTCAGGTGGTGAAGTAACAGCTATGAACTTCTTTGGTTTTATCCCTGTTGTTGGTTTGCAAGGTTCCGTTCTTCCAGCCTTCATCATCGGGGTTGTCGGAGCTAAATTTGAAAAAGCTGTCCGCAAGGTTGTTCCAGATGTCATTGACCTTTTGGTAACACCATTCGTGACACTTTTGGTGATGTCTATCCTTGGACTCTTTGTCATCGGACCAGTCTTCCACGTTGTTGAAAACTACATCCTTATCGCTACAAAAGCAATCCTTAGCATGCCATTTGGTCTTGGTGGTTTCTTGATTGGTGGGGTTCACCAATTGATCGTCGTGTCAGGTGTGCACCATATCTTCAACTTGCTTGAAGTTCAATTGCTTGCTGCTGACCATGCTAACCCATTCAACGCTATCATCACTGCGGCTATGACAGCTCAAGGTGCTGCAACTGTTGCGGTTGGTGTTAAAACTAAAAATCCAAAACTAAAAACACTTGCTTTCCCAGCGGCTCTTTCTGCCTTCCTCGGTATTACAGAGCCTGCTATCTTCGGGGTGAACTTGCGCTTCCGTAAGCCATTCTTCCTTTCATTGATTGCTGGTGCAATCGGTGGTGGATTGGCTTCTATCCTTGGACTTGCTGGTACTGGTAATGGTATCACAATTATCCCAGGTACAATGCTTTACATCGGTAACGGACAACTTGCCCAATACCTTCTTATGGTAGCTGTATCATTCGTTCTTGGTTTCGCTCTTACTTATATGTTTGGTTATGAGGATGAAAAAGAAGTTGCTACTGAAGTAGAGACAGAACGTTTGGTCCAAGAAGAAACAACTGGTAACATTCCAGCAGCTCTTCAAAATGAAACACTTGTAACCCCTATTGTTGGTGACGTTGTCGCTCTTGCCGATGTTAATGATCCAGTCTTCTCAAGTGGAGCTATGGGACAAGGTATCGCTGTGAAACCTAGCCAAGGTGTGGTTTATGCACCAGCTGATGCTGAAGTTTCAATTGCCTTTCCAACAGGACATGCCTTTGGTTTGAAAACAACTAATGGTGCTGAAGTCTTGATCCACGTTGGTATCGACACTGTAACAATGAATGGTGAAGGTTTCGAAGCAAAAGTTGCTCAAGGTGACAAGGTAAAAGCTGGCGATGTTCTTGGAACATTTGATTCAAACAAAATCGCTGCAGCTGGTCTTGATGATACAACAATGGTTATCGTTACAAACACAGCTGACTTCTCTTCAGTAGGTCCAGTCGCAACAGGTTCAGTTGCGAAGGGTGATGCTCTTATCGAAGTGAAAGCCTAATACTCTTCGAAAATCAAATGCAAACCACGTTAGCTTCGCCTTGCCGTAGATATATGTAATTGACTTCGTCAGTCTTATCTACAACCTCAAAGCATTGCTTTGAGCAGCCTTCGGCTAGCTTCCTAGTTTGCTCTTTGATTTTCATTGAGTACTACATTCCCTCTCAAAATGAAAACGAACAAATGACATGTTTGTTCGTTTTTGCTTGAATGGTAAGATTTACAGAGGAAAATCTAAAAAATTGAGAAACTTAGATTTTTAAAATATGCTATAATAAAGAAAATAAAAACAAGAGGTTTATCATGACAAAATTATATGGAAGCTTGGAAGCGGGCGGTACAAAGTTTGTCTGTGCTGTCGGTGATGAAAACTTTAACGTTGTAGAAAAAACACAATTTCCAACAACAACTCCAATCGAAACAATCGATAAAACCATTGAGTTCTTCTCAAAATTCGATAACCTTGCTGGTCTTGCAGTTGGGTCATTTGGTCCCATTGATATTGACAAAAACTCAAAAACTTATGGCTTTATCACGACGACTCCAAAACCTCACTGGGCAAATGTGGATTTGCTTGGTGCCCTTCGCCGTGCCCTTAACGTGCCAATGTACTTCACAACAGATGTAAACAGCTCTGCTTATGGTGAAGTGGTTGCCCGTAATAATGCTGGTGGTCGTATCGAAAACTTGGTTTACTACACAATCGGTACAGGTATCGGTGCAGGTGTTATCCAACGTGGTGAGTTTATCGGCGGTGTGGGTCACCCTGAAATGGGTCACTACTATGTTGCTAGACACCCAATGGATATTGAAAAAGAATTCAACGGTGTTTGTCCTTTCCATAAGGGATGTCTGGAAGGCTATGCAGCTGGTCCAAGTTTGGAAGCTCGTACAGGTGTTCGTGGGGAAAATATTGAACTCAATAACCCTGTTTGGGATGTTCAAGCCTACTATATCGCTCAAGCTGCGGTTAATGCGACAGTGACTTTCCGCCCAGACGTGATTGTCTTTGGTGGGGGAGTCATGGCTCAACAACACATGCTTGACCGTGTCCGTGAGAAATTTACATCTCTTCTTAATGGCTACCTACCAGTACCTGATGTGCGTGATTACATCGTGACGCCAGCAGTCGCAGGAAATGGTTCTGCTACTCTTGGAAACTTTGTTCTTGCAAAAGAAGTTTCAAAATAAAGCACAAAATCCGCTTGGGAAACCAAACGGATTTTTTACGTGTCAAAGCATTTGCCAGAAAAAGTCAATAATATAGGTCAGACCGTAGGTATAAACCACGAGGGTAAAGGGCTTGGTCAGAATGATGATAATCATATAGCGCTTGAAACTCATCTTGGTCAGGGCAGCTAGCATACAGAGAAAGTCAGCTGGACTAATGGGCCAAATCATCATAAAGATAAAGAAACGGTCAAAACGATTGCCCTTATCCAACCAGCCGATATACTTGTCATAGGTGCGCTTGCTGACGACAGACTGGACAAAGGCAGCCCCATAGAGGCGCACCAGATAAAAGATAATGGCACAGCCAATCACGATGCCGATATAGTTGTAGATTGTCCCGATGATGTGACCGTAGATAAAGACCCCAGCCACCGAGGTCAAGGCCCCAGGAATGATAGGAACGACCGTCTGTAAAATTTGTAAAAAGATAAAGAGAGGTGGCCCCCAGATGCCTGCCTGTTGGATAAAGGCAGAGAGGGTTTCCTTAGACTGTAAAATCCCAGCCTGATAAGCCCAAATACAGAAAATCAAACTCCCAACCCCACCGACAATCGATGAGATATTGATAACTTGCTGCAGAAAGGGAGAAACAGCTTTCATTTGTTTATCCTGTGACATGTAAACTCCTCATAGATAGTATAATTCTACTATACCATATTTTGGAGGAGAAAGGGGGAATGATTGCTCTTGCGATGGAAAGAGTGCTGGAATTTGAGGATAAACATGCTATAATAAAGGGAGCAGACACGTAGCAAAGGAGAGAGTATGATACAGGTAAAACCAGAACTGGAGATAGAAAAACAACTGATCAGCCAACTGGTAACTGGAGAAAGTCAATGGACATACAGAGAAGACCTTAAAACAGAAGAGCAATTATGGGAAAACTTCTTTGAAAAGTTAGCTCAGAACAATGTGGCTCTATTGGCAGATCATCCCCTGACGGAACAGGAAAAACGCCAGATAAAGAATCAACTGAACTTTGTTAGCTACTATGATGCGGCCAAGTGGTTGGTCGGAGAAAATGGCATTGCCAAGGTTGAGGTTCA
This sequence comes from Streptococcus pseudopneumoniae, assembly GCF_001074825.1. Classification (GTDB taxonomy): domain Bacteria; phylum Bacillota; class Bacilli; order Lactobacillales; family Streptococcaceae; genus Streptococcus; species Streptococcus pseudopneumoniae_C. Next base: position 108,500 of record NZ_JUPG01000181.1, on the reverse strand, counting down.
GAGAGAAGATGCTAGTTTGGGGACTATCCGTTTATCTGTCATCTGGAGAGACAATATCGCAGCTGGTAAGTCCAGTTATGAAGTTGTCAACCAAGTCGAGAGAGACAAGATAAATCCTCAGGATCAAGATCGCAGGCTAGATGTGACCCTCTTGATTAATGGTCTTCCAATGATTCAGATTGAGCTTAAAAGTCCCCGAGTTGCTTTTCTAGATGCCTTTCATCAAATCAAGAAGTATGATAGGGAAGGAAAGTTCCGTGGCATCTACTCTAGCTTACAGATGTTTGTTGTGACCAATAAAGTAGACACACGCTATATCGCTGCAGCTAGGGAAAATAAACTCAACAAGCAATTTCTAACCAAGTGGGTGGATAAGGACAATCATCCTGTGACAAACTTGACCAGCTTTGCCCATGAAGTCCTTTCCATCCCTCGTGCCCACCAAATGGTTATGCAGTATTCTGTCCTTGATGATAGTAAGAAGGCTCTTATCCTCCTGCGTCCCTATCAGATTCATGCTATTGAGGCTGTTCAGGAGGCTTCTCGTCGTCAGGAGTCTGGCTATGTCTGGCATACGACAGGTTCAGGAAAGACCCTGACCTCTTATAAGGTGGCTCGGAATCTCCTTCAAATTCCTTCTATCCAAAAGACAATTTTTGTCGTTGACCGCAGGGACTTGGACCAACAAACTACTTCATCCTTCCTCTCCTATGCGACCAATGATGTCATTGATATTGATGAGACGGATAATACCCATGATTTGGTCAAGTGACTAGGAAGTAATGATAAGCGTGTGGTGGTGACCACCATCCAGAAAATCACTACTATGATGCGTAAGTTTGACCAAGGTCTTTACCAGCGAGATGCAGACAAAATCAAGGGCATCCGAGTTGCCTTTGTCGTGGATGAATGCCACCGTGCCGTGACGCCACAAACACAAAAAGATATTAAGGTCTTTTTCCCACAGTCGCTCTGGTATGGTTTTACAGGCACCCCCATCTTTAAGGAAAATAAGCGTCAGCAGGTCGGTGATCTAGCCCAAACCACCCAGCAACAGTATGGAGACCGTCTCCATGAGTATACAGTCAAGGAAGCTATCCATGATGGAGCAGTTTTAGGATTTAAGGTGGATTATCGCAATACCCTCATTACGGATAAATCTGAAAATGACATACCAGATACTGTCTACGAGGATGAGGAGCATATGCTAGAAGTCTTGGATGCCATTATCAATAAATCGCGCCAACAATTAGGCTTCCAAAAAGGAGTGGGTAAGACCTACAATGCTATCCTGACTGTCAAGTCTATCCCTCAAGCCCAAGCCTACTATGACCTCCTCAAACGAGTCAAGGCTGGGGAGACGAGGGTCAAGGTATCGGAGAGGGTCAAGCAGGTCCTTCCAGACTTTCCAAAGGCGACTATCACCTACTCGCTAACAGAAAATGAAGAAGACTCAAGAGCCAACCAAGACCACATGAAGCAGGTTTTAGAGGACTATAACCAAGAGTTTGATACTCACTTTACCATGGCAGATCTTCGTGGTTTTAATACAGATGTCAATAACCGTCTAGCTCGAAAACAGGATAAATACCTCTATCGCAAGGAGCAGTTGGACTTAGTCATCGTGGTCAATCGTCTCTTAACAGGATTTGATGCCCCTTGTCTATCGACCCTCTTTATCGACCGCAAACCCATGCAACCGCAGGACTTGATTCAGGCCTTTAGCCGAACCAACCGTATTTTTGATAGCAGTAAGACCTATGGTCATATCATCACCTTCCAAAAGCCCCTAGCCTTTAAGGAAGCAGTGGATAATGCACTCAAACTCTACTCGAATGGTGGAGAAAATGAAGTCCTAGCTCCGAGCTGGGAAGAGGAGAAGAGGAACTTTTTACGGAGTTGTAGTGATTTCCAAAATCTCATCACAGATGATCCTGAGGAAGGACTCCAAATCGAACAAATATCTACGCCTGAGTTGAGGAAACTCGCTAAAACCTATCAAGCCTTTGATAAATACCTAGCCTCTATCCGAGTGTATAAAGAGTATGATGAGGAAGAACTTTACAGTCAGACAGGACTTGATGGAGAAAAGTTGGAAAGGTATCTGGGCCTTTATCGAAATGTCCTTGCAGAATTAAAAAGCCGAATAGAGGATGATGACGATGGTGAACCACTTGATATCCACTATGAACTGGAGTCTATCCAAGTGGACGAAATCAACTATGCCTATATCTTGACCTTGATTCAAAGCCTGATTGAGCAAGGCCGGAGTCAAGAAAAGAACCTAAGCGCTCAAGATAAGGAAGCGGTGGATACCTATATCCAAAGCCTTGAGAAGACCAATCCAAATCTTGCCCAGATCATCACTGAACTTTGGAGAGAGGTACAAGAACATCCAGAAAGCTATCGTGGTCAGTCTATCGCAAATATCTTGGATCAGATGATCGAGGCTGTCATCCAGCAACATATCCAAGTCTTTAGCAAGCGCTGGTATGTCGGGGAGGATGAACTCCGTTACTATGTCGAACACTACCGTAAGGGAGCTAAAAAACAACTAGGAGAAAGCCAGCTGACCAAGAGCCAGCGTTATCATGACTATAAGCTAGAGGTGGCGGATGCCCTCAATCCTCTCCTCTATAAAAAACAAATCAAGGAAGCCTATACCCAGCTAGTAGAGGAAGTCATTGAGCCTTTGAGGGTTGGAAGATAGTAAAACTTTGGAGGAAAAAGTATGAATTGGACTACCATTTTTGCGGGAATCGCAGCATTTGTTTCAATTGTGAATATTTTTGTAACTATTAGAAATAATAAGGCTCAAATAGAAGCCCAGATTATCTCAAGTTCTCGTGTTCAGTGGATTAAGGAAGTTAGAGAAATCTACTCGAATTTTATTAAATTAAGTACAGAGTTTCATAATGAGTTATTGTTTTTAAGAGTATGTGATAATGAAGAAAATTTTGATAAAAATTTTAATATGTTGAGAGGAAATTTGTGGTCAAGTTATTATCAATTAATTTCTTATTTCCCTAAAAAAGACAGTGATGGAAGAAACTTTGAGATTGTAAGTATATTTAATGAATTAGTTAATTTTCTGGAAGAAAAATTAGAGTATTCCTATGGAGATATCACTTTTTCGGAGTTTGTACCAAGTTTTCAGGAATTGCAAAGATATGATGTTCCTGAACAATATAAAGCTATGCTGAATATAGTTTCTGATGAATTTTCTTGTTATATGAAAGCGGAATGGGTGAAAGCAAAATTAGAGGTGGAGAACCAATTTAAGTTCTCCAAGTAATAAAATAACAGGTGTTGTCTAGTAAAGTACAATGCCTGTTATTTTTGTTTATCTGTCCCTAAATTGACATTTTTGTCCCATGGTGTTATACTTAGTTTAGTATTTAAAATGGAGGTCTAGCAATGAAAAAAAAGCAAGTGATTAACTTAATTAGGTATTTTACAGAGAAGAATGAGTCTGGATTCAGGACTGAAGCGTATGAAATAGCAAAATCATTTGATAAAAGTGGAGACTATCAGTTAGCTGAATATATAATGGCATTGCTATCAGATGCTAATACTTTTGTTCCACAAATGAATAAAGAAGATATTGAATCGTTGAGGAAGGTTTCACTGCTGAACTTAGAATCATTGCCTTTGCCAGAACCTATCTCAAAAGATGTGATTGGGATAGTGAATGCTGTTCGGAGGAATATTGGAGTAAATAAGTTTCTCTTTGAAGGGGCACCAGGGACTGGGAAGACAGAGACAACAAAACAAATAACTCGCCTATTGGAACGAGAACTTTATATTGTAGATTTTGAAGCAATAGTTGATAGTAAATTAGGACAAACGTCAAAGAATATTGCTTCACTCTTTAAGGAAATAAATAGTTTTTCTAAACCTAACAGAGTAGTTATATTGTTTGATGAAATAGATGCTATTGCTTTAAATAGATTAGATACCAATGACTTGAGAGAAATGGGAAGAGCAACTTCTGCTATATTGAAGGGAATAGACTCACTAAATAATGAGGTTGTTTTAATTGCTACGACTAATCTGTTTGATGTTTTTGATAAAGCTTTAATAAGACGTTTTGATGCAGTAATTAATTTTAATAATTATAATCAAGATGATTTATTAGATATTTCAAATATTTTAATGAGTGATATTTTAAAAGATTTTAAACAATCTGGGAAAAATAGTAAATTATTGAGAAAGATTATCTCTCTGATGAAACCTATTCCTTATCCAGGTGAACTAAAGAATATTTTAAAGAGTGCAGTAGCTTTTAGCAGTTTAACTGATAAATACGATTATTTGAGGCGAATCTTTACAAATGCATATAAATCTATAGATGAAGTTTCAATTGAAGAATTAAAAGAGCTTGGTTTCACAGTACGTGAAATAGAGATTTTGAAAGGTATTTCAAAAAGTCAGGTTTCAAGAGAGTTAAAAGGATGTTAAAGAATGAATGAATTATTGCAATTAAAGGGGCGTTTTGAGCAAAAATCAAGTAGTGGTCGACCAGGTTCTCCAAAGTTGTTGGCTAATCAAATTGTAAGTGAAAAAAAAATATTAAAATTAAAAAAAGAGCTCGAAGAACTTAAAGAATATTGGTCAAATATCTCATATTTTGAAGGAGCTTTAATTTCAGTAACTTATGTAGATGTTGTTGCAAAAAGTAGAAGAATGAGAGAACTATTTAAAAAAAATAGTAGAATTCAACCAAATGATTGCGTTGTTGGAGCCAAATTTATTGATAAAACTTCTACAGAGAAGCAACATGTTATTACTTATTACGTAGATTTAGATGTTTTGGATGAATCGATTAATACTTTGAATATAGTTGCATCATTACTTATTAAAGATTTCAATGGAGAAATTTCTACAGAAAAATTAAATTCGATTAGTGACAGGACAGATAATTATGAACCAGGAATAATTGCTAGAACAAAATTTTTACAAGCTATTGTAGACATTAGTTCGATTGAAAATTTTGCAATACCCAAAAATGAACTTGATGAACTAAGAACATCAATTATTAGTATCTTTGATACCAAAGTACCTACAAGTGAATTATTAAAGAGGGTTGGTTTAAATGTTCCTGATTACAGAGTGATTGATGAGACAACGATATTATTGACTCCGGATCAGTTAGAAATCTTAAATGAAAAGGCTCCTTATCTGATTTCTATGGCTACTACAGATTTATCGAAATTGGATACTCAGAATTTTGAAATTTTTGATAGCGGGCATAGAATGACAATTCCTTCACCTGCAGATGAACCGGTAGTCGGAGTTATTGATACTATGTTTGATAGTAGTGTTTATTTTTCTGAATGGGTGACATTTCAAGATAAGGTAAATGCCGATATTCCAATTAATCCAACTGATTATGAACACGGTACAGCTGTATCTTCGTTAATTGTTGACGGTGCTTCAATTAATCCAGAATTAGATGATGGTTGTGGTCGTTTTAGAGTTAAACATTTTGGAGTTGCAAGGGGTAGCAAGTTTAGTTCATTTTCTATACTTAAGTCAATTAAAGAAATAGTAGCAGAGAATAGAGATATTAAGGTATGGAATTTATCATTAGGGTCAGCATTAGAAATTCAAAAAAATTTCATTTCTCCAGAAGCTGCTTTGTTAGATAAAATACAATATGAATTTGATGTTATATTTGTGATAGCAGGAACAAATAAAAGAGTGAGTGATAAAGCTAGAATGAAAATAGGGGCACCAGCAGATTCGATAAATTCTCTAGTTGTGAATGCCGTTGATAAGGATAATAAACCAGCGACATACTCTAGAGAAGGTAAAGTGTTGTCCTTCTTTAATAAACCTGATATTTCTTATTTTGGAGGGGATGGGAAAAACAAAATAAGAGTTTGTATGCCTACAGGAGAATATTTTGTAGCAGGAACATCTTTTGCAGCACCTTGGATTACTAGAAAAATAGCATATTTAATCCATAAGATAGGGTTAAGTAGGGAGGTAGCGAAAGCTTTAATTATTGATTCTGCAATATCATGGTCAAAAGCAAATAGTTCTATGAATTTAATCGGGTATGGTGTAGTACCTCAAAAAATCGAAAATGTGCTTAACTCCCAAGATGATGAGATTAAGTTTGTTATATCTGGAGAATCAATCATGTTTGATACATACAATTATAATCTTCCAGTGCCTGTTGTTGATGATAAGCACCCTTACATTGCTAAAGCAACGTTGTGTTATTTTCCCAAGTGTTCTAGGAATCAAGGAGTTGATTATACAAATACAGAATTAGATATTTATTTTGGTAGACTTAATGGACAGAAAATAATTACTGTGAATGATAATAAACAAAATGATAATGTGTCTCTTTCTGAAACAGATGCTAGAGGATTGTATAGAAAATGGGATAATATCAAATCAATTATAGAGTACGTTAAACCAAATGGGCGAGCTAAGAAGGCATATGGTGATGGTTTGTGGGGGTTTAGTCTTAAAACTAAGGAACGACTTAACAATGGTGATGGTAGAGAACTTAGGTTTGGAATAGTTGTAACACTTAAAGAAATGAAAGGGATAAATAGGATTTCTGATTTCATTAGTCAATGTTCTATGCGTGGTTGGCTTGTGAATAGAATTGACGTTCAGGAAATGATTGATATTTATAATGTTGCTGAGGGAGAAATTCATTTTGAAGATTAATTTTATTAAAAAAAGCTTGATGAAGGTTAGATAAAAATATGATAAAGCAAGATATTCCTAAAATAAGATTCTATTCCTATCAAGGTTCTTGGACAGAAAATAGAATTGCAGATATAGTCAAAATATCTGCTGGTGGTGATGTAGATAAAGTAAAATTGAAGGAAAGTGGAAAATATCCTGTTATTGCAAATGCTTTGACAAACAAAGGAATCGTTGGATTTTATGAAGATTATAAAGTGAAAGCTCCTGCAGTGACTGTTACGGGTCGTGGAGATGTTGGATATGCAGTAGCAAGACATGAAAATTTTACTCCAATTGTTAGACTCTTGACTCTTCAATCGGAAAAAATTGATGTTGATTATCTTGAAAATCAGATTAATTCTATGAGAATTTTAAATGAATCTACGGGTGTTCCTCAATTGACAGCTCCACAACTTGGGAACTATAAAGTGTATTATCCTGAAATTGAAGAACAATCCGCCATCGGCTCCCTATTCCGCACCCTCGACGACCTTCTGGCTAGCTACAAGGACAATCTCGCCAACTACCAATCTCTCAAGGCGACCATGCTCTCTAAGATGTTTCCAAAAGATGGACAGACAGTTCCTGAGATTCGTTTGGATGGATTTGAAGGTGAGTGGAAAAGGAAGAATTTGTCAGAGGTTTGTAATATTAATTCTGGTAGAGATTATAAACATTTAAAGGATGGGGACATTCCTGTATATGGCACGGGTGGTTACATGCTTTCTGTAAATGATAAATTATCTGATGAGGATGCTATAGGTATTGGAAGAAAAGGAACTATAGATAAACCATATTTATTATCAGCACCTTTTTGGACTGTAGATACTTTATTTTATGTGACATGTAAAGTAGGCTATGATTTATATTATCTTTTCTTAATTTTTCAAAAAGTTCGTTGGAAAAAGTTTGATGAATCTACTGGTGTACCAAGTTTATCAAAGAAAACCATTGAAAAAGTTGTTTCAAAATTTCCATCACTTCCTGAACAGCAAGCCATCGGTGCCTATTTCTATAATCTCGATAACCTCATCAATTCTTACCAAGAAAAACTTTCTCAATTGGAAACACTCAAAAAGAAACTCTTGCAGGATATGTTTATTTAATATTTTTTATTTAACTGAAAGGAGCGAATTATGCCAGATACAACTTTTAACCGTGAAAAGAAAACAGATAGACCTGTTATTGCGCTATGCTATGATTTTGATAAGACACTTTCTCCAGATGATATGCAGGCTCAAGGATATATCCAAACAGTACAACCAGAAGGTAGCGATATGATTGGTGATTTCTGGAAGGAGTCAAATAGTCGTGCCGCAGCAAACAATATGGATAAAAACCTTGCTTATATGTATACAATGAAGAAAAAAGCACGTGGGCAAATTGTTTTTACAAAAGAGAAGTTAGCTGAGTATGGATCTCAGGTTGCACTTTTTCCAGGAGTAGAGGATTGGTTTAAACGCATAAGAGACTACGGAGCTGATAAAGGAATCATTGTCGAGCATTATATTATATCTTCAGGTTTAAAAGAGATGATAGAAGGAACTTCAATTGCAAAAGAGTTTAAAGAATTGTACGCAACTTCTTTCTATTTTGATGATGATGGAGTTGCTGTCTGGCCTGCTCAAGTAGTGAATTATACTAATAAAACACAGTTTCTTTTTCGTATCTCAAAGGGTGTCCTTGATGTTAATGATGAAGCGGTTAATGATTCTTTCGCACCTGACGAAATCAGAGTTCCATTTCGGAATATGGTTTATCTAGGGGACAGCGATACGGATATTCCTTGTATGAAATTGGTAAATTCTCAAGGCGGATATTCTATAGGTGTTTTTAATCCAGATGAAAAAGATAAAGTGAAGGCGAAAAATAAAGTCTATAAAATGATGAGGGATAATCGTATTTCTTATTTTGCCCCTGCAGATTATTCGGAAGGTAGCGAGCTTGATGAACTTGTGAAATTGATCATTGATAAAACTGTGTACAACGAAAAATTGTACAAGAAAAAATATATTAATCAGAAGGAAGCTATCGAACAAGAAAAACCAAGAGAAGAACAGGAGAAAATAGACTTGATTAACTCTTTGGAAAGTAGTGCTAGTTTCAAAAGTACTCATGCTATTATCGAGAAATTATCAAAATATACTAGTTGGAAACCAGAAGAAATAGAAGATCTCTTAGAAATTGCAGTGGAAAATACACAGGTATTACATATTTTGAATGACCAAGATATTAAAAAGTTTTACCAGTATATAATTGAACAACTCGGTAGCAATACTGATGAGTTAATTAGAGACAAAGTTGAAAATATTCAACAAAAATTTGAATCATAAATTGTAGATGAGAAGATTTAGGTGAGATATGGCGGAGAAAAATTTTATAGAACTAGATAAAATTGAAATTTTAACTGCTGCGCAAAATTTTGCAAATTTGTTAAACGAGAATAAGACTTATTTTCTAAATGGTACTTGGGGGTCAGGTAAGTCTACTTTTCTTAAAGAAGTTGACGATACGAAACAAGTTAAATTAGTAACCATTGATTTTTGGAGATTAAATGATAGTCGGTCAACTCTAGAGACAGTTTTTGCTAAGTTACATCCATATGTTTATTGGGGACTTAGATTAGTTGTGATTCTATGCATTGCATTATCAATCCTAATGACTAATGTAGTTGATTTGGGTCTAAGTGTTCTTGTACCTAATTGGGTTGTTTTGTTTGCAGGAGTAATTGCTTTAATAGTTGCAATCCATCAGTTTTTGAAAATAAAATCAGATGGAATTTATAGTTGGTTGTTGACTAAAAATTATCTTTCATGTAGGAAGAAAGTCTTAGTTGTTGATGATTTTGATAGAATGACTGAAGAACAGCAGGAAGCTAGTTATAAACTTTTCAGCTTACTTAATGGAAAACTTCCGATTATTTTCGTTGGAGATATCGATATAATTCATCGAAATAATAGTAATTATCTCTCAAAAATTATAGATCGACGAATTGAACTTCCATTTGTTCTCCATCCCACAAAAATATGGAGTGATTATTTCGAGCAATTGGAAAATAGATTAGAAATAAAGCTTTCTGATGTGTTTAAAGATGTGTTCATAAAAGATGGAAAAAATTTACGAGACAGAGAACGCTTTAATGATTATGTTAATCTGGAATTGATTGGACGTAATAAAGTGAAATATGTTCAAATTGAGCAACAACTAGTTGTTTTGTATCTTTTTCTATATTATCCAAAATTTTATGAAAGTCTAAAGACAGGTAAAGGTTCTATTGAAATAGATTCGAATAAACAATTATTAATTGAAGAACTTCATAATATTTTATTTAAAAAAAATGATTTATATCCTAGTTGTTATGTTTCAAATAGGGAAGGATACCTTATAAATGAAGTACCATCAAATAGACGCACTGATGAATTGATTAAGATTATTAATGATGGACAACAACTTTCTAATGAAATTTTACTTTCACAGAATGATTTCCTAGATTTTATCAATGGAGAATACGAAAAACTAACTAATCAACAACAAGATTTATTGTTTTCAAATGCTTTAAAATTATCTACTCACAGTGAAGATAACTTGTTAATAAATCTTATTTTACAGAAGAAGGTTAAGACTAAAATTCCTGAGTATAGGATAGGGACTCAAGATGTTAATACAGAATTAGTTGAAAATACTTATTTATTTTTAATGAAAGTTTTAGGTAAAACAGATGTAAGCGAGATATTCTATTTTATTTTCAAACATAAAATTTTTAGGTATCAAGATATGGTAGGTCTTGATATAGGATTAAGTCCTTACAATAAAGAATTCTCGTCATACAGGTGGAAATATATAATAATAATGATGCACTTGTATGAACTAGATAAAGTACTTCAATTTTTGGATTGGAGCAATACTATCTGGGAAGCTATAAATAAACTAAGTACAGAAGAGTTCCTCCGTTTTTGGCTAGAATTTGGATTTATAAGTAATAAAGATCCGAATAAACCTGGGTATGATTCTAAAAATAAAGAATATATTTTTGTAAAAGATTTTGACACTTATGCTGACGAAGCAGATATGATTTTCTTAAAAGAAAGTAATAAGAACAGATTAAACAAACTTAAAGAAGAAGGGTTCAAATTCGAAGATTAAAAGCTAAAAGGAGTTGCCATGGTATCTGTAACACAACGTATAAAAGAAATTAATCAACCTCGAGGTGGCTACTTGCCCATCAAGTTATTTTCAGCAGAGCGGTTCGAAGATCACAGAGTTCTGAATCCTGTAGAGTCTGTATCTCCTAGTTTAGTGGGGATTTGTGTGGACTACTTGACCCGTTTTATGAAAGGGGCAGAAGCCAGTGATGCTTTCAGAATATCTCTCTTGGGAGCTCATAAGGTTGACATGGGAGACCTAGCAGAAGCACTGCTCGATTTGGTGACAGGATTGGATAACTTATCGATAGAAAATGCTTGTCGTTTGGCTTCTTTTGATGTTGTTTTTCGTGCAGGGGTTAAGTATTATAAGCCTTTTGAAGAAATTTCGGTGGATGCAGAAACGATAGAGAATATTCGTATCATGGTAGAACGAAGTCTTTGCTTTTTTGATCTCTATGGTCCTTTAGTAAAGGATGGCTTTCATTTTCTTGGAGGCTATACAGACACGATTGATAAGGGTGATGGAGATTTTCTGACCAAGGATACATTATGGGATTTTAAGGTGACTAAAACAGCTCCTAATAAAGACCATACACTACAAGTCCTTGTATACTATATCATGGGCTTACATTCCTTTGACCCTGACTTCCTTTCTATCGAAAATCTTGGATTTTATAACCCTCGAAAAAATATTGTTTATCAACTTCCTGTCTCTTATATTCCTTTAGATTTGATTCGAACGATTGAGAATGAAGTAATTTGTTATAAATGATTGCTTGTTTAAAAATAATTTCAAAACTTAGAAAGAAACATTATGGAAACAACACAAAATTCCCAGTCGCTTTACCAAGCTCTGTGGAACTCAGCGGATGTTCTCCGCTCTAAAATGGATGCCAATGACTACAAGTCCTATCTCTTGGGTATGGTCTTTTATAAGTATTTGTCAGACAAGATGCTCTTTTTCGTGGCTGAGACTATGGAGGAGGGGAGTGAGAGTCTAGAGGCTGCCCTTGAGGTCTATCGCAACTATTATGAGGATGCGGACACTCACGAGGATCTTCTTGCAGTTATGAAGGACGAACTCAACTATAGTATCAAGCCTGACTTGACATTTACGGCTCTGGTAGCACGTGTCAATGAGGGGACTTTCCAGTTGGAAGATTTGGCTCAGGGCTTTCGTGATATTGAGCAGAGTGATGAACTCTATGAAAATCTCTTTGAAGATATTGACCTCTATTCCAAAAAGCTAGGGGCAACTCCGCAAAAGCAAAACCAAACGGTGGCGGCGGTCATGAAAGAGTTGGCAGTGCTGGATGTGGCTGGTCATGCTGGTGATATGCTGGGGGATGCTTATGAGTATCTGATCGGTCAGTTTGCGACTGACTCGGGTAAGAAGGCTGGTGAGTTCTATACACCTCAGCCTGTTGCTAAGCTCATGACTCAGATTGCCTTTTTGGGTCGTGAGGACCAGCTAGGCTTTACCATCTATGATGCGACTATGGGATCTGGCTCTCTCTTGCTCAATGCCAAGAAATACTCTCATAAACCGCAGACAGTGGTCTACTTTGGTCAGGAACTCAATACCTCAACCTATAACCTAGCTCGGATGAATATGATTCTACACGGTGTTCCAGTTGAGAATCAATTTCTCCACAATGCCGATACCTTGGATGAAGACTGGCCGACTCAAGAGCCGACTAACTTTGACGGTGTTCTCATGAACCCACCATACTCTGCCAAGTGGTCTGCAAGCTCTGGCTTTCTGAATGATCCTCGTTTCTCTCCTTTTGGGAAACTAGCACCCCAGTCCAAGGCTGACTTTGCCTTTCTTTTGCAGAAGAAGAAGTCGAGCCACTGACAGATATCGTCAGCAAGATTAACACGACAAATGAAGCAATCCAAACCCAAACTGCTTCCCTACTCGAAATGCTCGGTCAACTACGCGGAACCACACCAGAAGCCGATGCTGAACTCAAAAAGTTTTTGAAAGAGTTTGAAGGGTGATGGGGAAATAGTTAGATACATCTATCAGATTTGAAATCCCAGCCAAGTTAACTTTTGGCTGGTTTTTGTTTTCTAAAGATGATATAATTAAATTACCTAAAAGGTAATTTAATTTAAAGGAAAGGGACATATGAAGCTTATCTATACAAATAAAACTGTTGAAAAGCAGTGCACAGAGCTAAGGCGAGCGAAAAAGGATTTTTCGGATAAGGTTGCTGTAAAGTTGCATCTCTTGATTAACTTTTTGGAAGCAGTAGATTCTTTGGCTAGTGTGACAGCTTTTCCTAAATATCACTTTCACCAACTCAAGGGAAAGAGAAAAAGTCAGTTTGCTTTGGATATAGATGGTCGGAAAAGTTCCTATCGGTTGATTATCGGTTTTCGTGAAGAGGATTTAGAAAAGGTGTTTCCAAATCCTGTTGAGATCGAAATCTTAAAAATAGAGGAGGTCAGCAATCACTATGAGTAATAAAATTGTTGAATACAAAGACCTGATTGCTTTTCATCCAGGTCAGTATGTTGAGGAATTGATTGAAGAGTATAACGTAACGCAGAAAGAATTTGCCGAGCGTTTGGGGGTTTCAGCAAAGACTATCAGCAAGCTGGTCAATGCTGAGGAGTCCATTAGTAAAGAGACGGCTTGTAAGTTAGCTAAGCTAAGCGGAGTTTCTATGCAAACCTGGCTCAATCTTCAAAATGTTTATGATGTAAAAGTGGCTGAGATTGCAGAGGAAAGAGAACTTGAAGAAGGTAGCGAGAAAGAAATCTGTGAGCTGATTGATTTTAAGTATTTTAAGGAAAAAGGCTACGTTCCAGACAAACGCTATAGTTTGAAGGAAAAGATTGTCGAGCTTCGCAAGATTCTAGGTGTGGCAAGTTTAGAAAATCTTACATCTTTTAATCATCTAGTCAGCTATCGGAATACGCGTAAGTTCACGACTAAAAGTATCGTGAACTCCAATATTATGTTGGAGTTGGCGTCTAAAAAAGCACGTGATACAACAACTATCAAGCTCAATCGTAGAAAGCTAGAAAGAAGATTGCCTGCTTTGAGAAAGTTGACCAGACAGGACCCAGAAATTTTTCCACAGCGCTTGTACGATATTTTATTAGACTGCGGCGTTGTTCTAGTCGGTCTACCTGCCTTACCAAACGCTAATCTTAATGGAGCGACTAAAAAATTCAGTAATGGTAGTGCCTTGCTTTTACTCACAGATCGAAACAAAGCATCCGATATTTTCTGGTTCTCACTTTTCCATGAGATTGGACATATTCTAGAGAATGATTTTTCATCTGATGAAGGAAACAGTGAGTCCTATCTTCGTTCTGAGGAACAGGCAGACCGGTTTGCAAAAGATTTCTTGATTAGACCAGAAGATTATCAAGCTTTTGTAGAAACAGGAAACTTTGATAAGACAGATATCCTTCGCTTTTCTGAGGAGATAGATATTCATCCTAGTGTCGTTTTGGGCAGATTACAAAATGAGGGTATTCTCGGTTTTGACCGTTTCCGAGAATTAAAAGAAAATTATTACTTTGTTTCCTAAGTGTCAGGAAATTTTTAGAAGATGAAAAAAGATTCATACAGTCAGTCATGTGAAGTCATTAATTCGCTCATTTTTAAGATACAAATTTGTTTCCATATTTCCTGGAAACTGATAGAAAACAAGGAGAAACATGGAACAAACTAATCAAAAATCCCAGTGCCAACAACTCTGGGCTAGAAACAAATATCTCGTTTTGAGTCATTCTAGCAATATTTACAATGAGATTCGCCAATACTTGAAGAATGAACAGGTGAAGGTCAGCCATGTTCAAGAACTGATAGACCGTGCCTGCCAGATTCCAGAACACAGGGGTCAGGTCTGCAATGCCTTTCAGCATATTTGGGGCTATTTCAAAAAGAAATCGACAGATGCCGAGCGCAAAGACTATATGCTCTTATTGGATCGCTATCGCTTTGGTCAGGCTTCTAAGGAAGACTTAATCGCTAAGACTCGAGACTTGCTTGATCGCTATCCCAATACCTATTTGCAACATTCAACGTTACTGAAAGGAGACTCCCATGAGACTTTGGCATGAGGCTTTGATTTCACAGCTTCCTCGTCCTCAACTCTTGGGGCAACATCGAGAGTGTTGCGCCCTGCGTGGCAATGGCTGGGGCAGAAAGCATGCAACGGTGGACTATGTCTTTACCCACTCGCCTTATCGTCTCTATGTCTATCATCGCTTGATCATGGAGGAGATGGCTAACCGTGGCTACAATGTTAGTTCAGAGTGGCTGGACAAGAACTATCGTGGTAAAATTTGCCCTCCTTATGAAGATTTGGGAGAGGAGAAGTTGACTAGTCCTATATACAGCGAACATGACGATGCCTACTATGAGGAGTGTCTGGCTAATCTCCGAGAGAAGGGGATTGACTTATAGTCTTTTCTAATAACAAGTCATAGTCACTTATAAGAATTACTAATAACACGTTTGACCAGTCTAACTAAAATACAGCCAAAAACAAGCTACACAAAGGATTTGAGGCATTTGTCTCAAGTCTTTTTCTTTTGTTTAAGACAGAGATATAGTTTAAAACTATATCAAAGCCTAATTTTTTACAATTATACAGACGCATTCTTTTCTGTTAAGATAGTTTCAACAACAAATTTTGGAGGACACATCATGTCAACTACAATTATCGGTTTCCCTCGTTTGGGCGAATTCCGTGAATTAAAATTTACAACTGAAAAATACTTTAGAAAAGAAATCTCAGAAGAAGAACTCTTGGCAGCAGCAAAGGAATTGCGCGCTAAACACTGGAACATTGTCAAAGAAAAAGGCATCACTGAAATTCCCTCAAATGACTTTTCTCACTATGACAACTTCCTAGACGCAGCTTTCCTTTTCAACGTGGTACCTGCTTCAGTTCAAAACTTGGACTTGTCTGACCTTGAGCGCTACTTTGCTTTGGGTCGTGGTTACCAAGGAGAAAAGGGGGATGTTCGTGCCCTTCCAATGAAGAAATGGTTCAATACCAACTACCACTACATCGTTCCTAAATTTGAAAAAGACACTCAAGTTAAACTTGCAGGTCACAAGATTTTCGATGAGTTCCAAGAAGCCAAAGAACTTGGATTGAACACTCGTCCTGTTCTTGTAGGTCCATTCACTTTCCTTCAATTGTCAGACTTTGAAGAAGGTGTGAAAGCAGAAGATTTCGTAGACAGCTTAGTAGTTGCTTATCAAGAAGTTTTTGCTAAATTGGCTGAACTTGGTGCAACTCGTATCCAATTGGATGAAGCTGCTCTTGTAAAAGACTTGACAGATGAAGAAAAAGCTCTCTTCTTGAACCTCTACAACAAACTCTTGGCTGACAAAAAAGGTCTTGAAGTCTTGCTTCAAACTTACTTCGGAGACGTTCGTGACGTTTACGCTGACCTTGTGAACTTGCCAGTAGATGCTATCGGTCTTGACTTTGTTGAAGGTAAGAAAACTCTTGAATTGGTTAAAGGTGGTTTCCCAGCTGACAAGACTCTTTATGCAGGTATTGTCAATGGTAAAAACATCTGGCGTAACAACTATGAAAAGAGCTTGGCTGTTCTTGAGCAAATCCCAGCTGAAAACATTGTATTGACAAGCTCATGCTCACTTCTTCATGTGCCATTTACAACAGCTAACGAAGAATTTGAACCAGCTATCTTGAACCACTTTGCCTTTGCGGTTGAAAAATTGGATGAAATCCGTGATTTGGATGCTATCCGCAATGGTCAAGGAGCAGAAGCTCTTGCAGCAAATAAAGAACTCTTTGCGACTGAACGTGTTGGTGAAAATGCAGAACTTCGTGCGCGTATCGCTGGCTTGACAGACGCAGACTACACTCGTTTGCCAGCCTTTGCAGAGCGTGAAGCTATCCAAGAAGAAGCTTTCAAACTTCCAGCTCTTCCAACAACAACTATCGGTTCATTCCCTCAAACTAAGGAAGTTCGTGCCAAACGTTTAGCTTACCGTAAAGGTGAATTGTCTCAAGAAGAGTACGATTCTTTCCTTGCTGAAACGATCGACGAATGGATCAAATGGCAAGAAGATATTGACTTTGATGTCCTTGTTCACGGTGAATTTGAGCGTAACGACATGGTTGAGTACTTCGGTCAAAACTTGTCAGGTTACCTCTTCTCTAAAAATGGTTGGGTACAATCATACGGTATGCGTGGGGTTAAACCACCAATCATCTGGGGAGATGTCACTCGTCTTAACCCAATCACTGTGAAATGGTCTAGCTATGCACAAAGCCGTACAAACAAACCTGTTAAAGGTATGTTGACTGGACCTGTTACCATCCTCAACTGGTCATTCCCACGTGAAGACATCTCTATCAAGGATTCAACTCTTCAAATCGCCCTTGCCATCAAGGATGAAGTGCTTGACCTTGAAGCTGCTGGTGTGAAAATCATCCAAATCGATGAGGCTGCTCTTCGTGAGAAATTGCCACTCCGTCGTAGCGACTGGTACGAAGACTACCTTGACTGGGCAATTCCTGCCTTTCGCTTGGTACACTCAACAGTAGCGCCAGACACACAAATCCACACTCACATGTGTTACTCAGAATTTACAGATATCATCCCAGCTATCGACAACTTGGATGCGGACGTTATCTCATTTGAGGCTAGCCGTTCAAACCTTGAAATCTTGGACGAACTCAAAGCGAAAAACTTCCAAACAGAAGTGGGACCTGGGGTTTACGATATCCACTCACCTCGTGTGCCAAATGAAGGCGAAATCGACAACACAATCGAAGCCATCCTTGCTAAAGTGCCAAGCAAGAAAGTTTGGATCAACCCTGACTGTGGTTTGAAAACACGTGGTATTCCGGAAACAAAAGAAAGCTTGATCCGCCTTGTTGAAGCAGCTAAAGCTGCGCGTGAGAAATTGTAAGATAAGATTTCTCAAGAAGCACTGCTTGGTCAATCTGCCTGTTTCGCTTGGATTCTAAGAGTCCAGCTAATGAAAAATCAACTAGAAAAGGATAATGACTATGTCACGCCAAACACCGTCACTCTCATTTGAAGTGTTCCCTCCAAACCCAGCCGTGGGTAATGATAAAATTATTTCTGCTCTTCGAGATATGCAGGAGTTGGCTCCTCACTTTATCAGTGTAACTGCCAGCAATAATAAATTTAATATCAAGGAAACGACGGTTCGTTTGGCTGACTTTATCCAAAATGACTTGGCGATTCCGACTATTGCTCACTTGCCAGCCATTTATTTGACCAAGGACATGGTTGCTGAAACCATTGCTGACTTGGACAAGGTTGGAGTGCAGAAAATCTTGGCTCTTCGTGGGGATATTATTCCAGATGTGGAGCCACAGAAGGATTTCCGCTATGCAACTGACTTGATTGAGTTCATCAAGGAACAAGCCCCTCACTTTGATATTGTTGGTGCTTGTTATCCAGAAGGGCATCCAGATTCACCAAATCAGATTTCAGATATTCAAAATCTTAAGAAGAAAGTGGATGCAGGCTGTTCGAGCCTTGTAACTCAGCTTTTCTTTGACAATGAGCGCTTCTATGATTTCCAAGATAAGTGCATCTTGGCTGGGATTGATGTTCCCATTCATGCAGGGATTATGCCAATTCTGAATCGAAATCAGGCTCTCCGCCTCTTGAAGACTTGTGAAAATATCCATCTTCCACGCAAATTTAAAGCCATCTTAGACAAGTATGAGCATGACCCTGAGTCGCTCAGAGCAGCAGGACTTGCCTATGCAGTGGACCAAATCGTGGACTTGGTAACTCAGGATGTTGCCGGTGTGCATCTCTACACTATGAATAATGCTGAAACAGCAAAATACATCCACCAAGCAACCCATGCCTTGTTTAATCATCAGTCTCTAGGATAATAAAAAGCAAACCATTCTTCTCGGGTGAGAGGAATGGTTCCTTTTTAATGGTAAAGACCGCACTTTTTAAGAAAAATATGATAAAATAGACTCTGTACGTACTTGATACAAAGATGAGGGTATTAAAAAATACAATGCATTTAAACTGTAAGGATTAGCGACACGAACGAGTCAAAACGATGTTATTTGACGAGAGAGTTAGTAAAACATTTAGCTAATTGCCTGATAGCGATTAGCGTGAAAGGATTAGATGCTTTAGCATCAAACCTTTCTGATGACTAACGGTAGGAAAGAGCGACACGAACGAGTCAAATCGATATTATTTGACGAGAGAGTTAGTAAAGCATTTAGCTAATCGCCTGATAGCGATTAGCGTGAAAGGTTTAGATACTTTAGTATCAAACCTTTCTAATGATTTGTATCTTGAGAATTGAACACGCCTACAACTCTGTGGAAAAAGATAAATCTGCCTAGGAGCGGTCGCTCCGTCGTTCGATTTCCTATTTTCCTTTGAGTTGCTTGACGGCTTAGTATCTTGATTTTTGTAGGCAAGGCGTATAATTTCATCAATCCAAAGGGGATTAAAATGACAAAACAAGTGTTTCAAACGACTTTTGCGGGTCGTGAGTTAATCGTAGAGACTGGTCAGGTTGCTAAGCAAGCAAATGGCTCTGTTGTCGTGCGTTACGGTGAGTCAACTGTCCTGACTGCGGCCGTTATGTCTAAGAAGATGGCAACTGGGGATTTCTTCCCTCTTCAAGTCAACTATGAAGAAAAAATGTATGCAGCTGGGAAGTTTCCTGGTGGCTTTATGAAACGTGAAGGACGTCCTTCAACAGATGCGACCTTGACAGCGCGTTTGATTGACCGTCCAATCCGTCCTATGTTTGCGGAAGGTTTCCGTAACGAAGTCCAAGTCATCAATACTGTGCTTTCTTATGATGAAAATGCCTCTGCACCAATGGCAGCTATGTTTGGTTCATCCTTGGCGCTTTCTATCTCAGATATTCCGTTTGACGGTCCAATCGCTGGGGTACAAGTGGGCTATGTCGATGGCCAAATCATCATCAATCCAAGTCAAGAACAAGCAGAGCGTTCGCTTCTTGAATTAACAGTAGCTGGTACCAAACACGCTATCAACATGGTTGAGTCTGGTGCCAAAGAATTATCAGAAGAAATCATGTTGGAAGCCCTTCTCAAAGGGCATGAAGCAGTCAAAGAATTAATTGCCTTCCAAGAAGAAATCGTTGAAGCAGTCGGTAAAGAAAAAGCAGAAGTAGAATTGCTTCATGTAGATGCTGAATTGCAGGCTGAAATCATTGCAGCTTACAACAGCGACCTCCAAAAAGCGGTTCAAGTAGAAGAAAAATTGGCTCGTGAAGCTGCAACTCAAGCAGTTAAAGACCAAGTGACTGCTGTGTATGAAGAAAAATATGCAGACCACGAAGAATTTGACCGTATCATGCGTGATGTAGCTGAAATCTTGGAACAAATGGAACACGCTGAAGTGCGCCGTTTGATCACAGAAGACAAGGTGCGTCCTGACGGTCGTAAGGTCGATGAAATCCGTCCTTTGGATGCGGTTGTTGACTTCCTTCCTCGTGTACACGGTTCTGGTCTCTTCACTCGTGGACAAACTCAGGCTCTTTCAGTTTTGACTTTGGCCCCAATGGGAGAAACTCAAATCATTGATGGTTTGGATCCAGAGTATAAGAAACGCTTTATGCACCACTATAACTTCCCACAATATTCTGTAGGGGAAACTGGACGCTACGGTGCGCCAGGTCGTCGTGAAATCGGTCACGGTGCTCTTGGTGAGCGTGCCCTTGCTCAAGTCTTGCCAAGCTTGGAAGAATTCCCATACGCTATCCGTTTGGTAGCAGAAGTCTTGGAATCAAATGGTTCTTCATCTCAGGCTTCTATCTGTGCTGGAACTCTTGCCCTTATGGCTGGTGGGGTGCCAATCAAGGCGCCAGTAGCAGGGATTGCCATGGGTCTCATCTCAGATGGAAACAACTATACAGTCTTGACAGATATCCAAGGTTTGGAAGACCACTTTGGAGATATGGACTTTAAGGTTGCAGGTACTCGTGACGGGATTACAGCTCTACAAATGGATATCAAGATCCAAGGGATTACTGCAGAAATCTTGACTGAGGCTCTTGCCCAAGCCAAGAAAGCCCGTTTTGAAATTCTTGATGTGATTGAAGCAACCATTCCAGAAGTTCGTCCAGAATTAGCTCCAACTGCACCGAAAATTGATACCATCAAGATTGATGTGGACAAGATCAAGATTGTCATCGGTAAGGGTGGAGAAACCATCGACAAGATTATCGCTGAAACAGGCGTTAAGATTGATATTGACGAAGAAGGAAATGTGTCTATCTACTCTAGCGACCAAGATGCCATTAATCGTGCTAAAGAAATTATCGCTGGTTTGGTTCGTGAGGCTAAGGTGGATGAAGTTTACCGTGCTAAAGTCGTTCGTATCGAGAAATTTGGTGCCTTTGTTAACCTCTTTGACAAGACAGATGCACTTGTGCACATTTCTGAAATGGCTTGGACTCGTACCAACCGTGTAGAAGACTTGGTAGAAATCGGGGATGAAGTCGATGTTAAGGTTATCAAGATTGATGAAAAAGGCCGTATTGATGCCTCTATGAAGGCCCTTCTTCCTCGTCCACCAAAACCTGAGCATGATGAAAAGGGTGAAAAGTCTGAGCGACCTCACCGTCCACGTCATCACAAGGACCACAAACCTAAGAAAGAATTTACAGAAACACCAAAAGATTCAGAATAAGAAAAGGAGAAATGTATGGGATGGTGGCGCGAAACCATTGATATCGTAAAAGAAAATGATCCAGCGGCCCGCACCACTTTGGAGGTTTTGCTGACTTATCCAGGTGTCAAGGCCTTGGCGGCCCACCGTCTCTCGCATTTTCTCTGGAAGCATGGCTTCAAACTCTTGGCTCGTATGCACAGTCAGTTCTGGCGCTTTTGGACTCAGATTGAGATTCATCCAGGTGCCCAGATTGATTCAGGTGTCTTTATCGACCATGGTTCTGGTCTGGTGATTGGGGAGACAGCGATTGTTGAAAAAGGCGTTCTTCTCTATCATGGAGTGACTCTTGGGGGAACAGGGAAAGACTGTGGCAAACGCCATCCAACCGTTCGAAAGGGAGCTCTCATATCAGCTCATGCCCAAGTCATCGGACCAGTGGAAATCGGTGAAAATGCTAAGGTTGGTGCAGCAGCAGTTGTTGTGGCAGACGTACCTAGTGATGTGACGGTTGTCGGGATTCCGGCCAAGATTGTTCGTGTTCATGGTAAGAAGGATGAGCCAGTCATTCACGAAGTCGAAGAAAAACGAGAGTATTATGTCAATAAACTCGAGCAGGATAAAGAAGCCAGTCACAGATCGTCTGGTTTGTAGAGGATATCTATATGATTCAAGCAAGAAATAAGTTGAGCCAAGAAGAGTTATTTGAGGCGAAAAAACTAATTGACTGTTGTCAATCCTATGATGGAACTTATCGTGATCCTTATCTCTCTAACATGCTTAATTTTGACCTAAACATGCCCGCCTTTTTCCTTTATTATGAAAAAGGCGAACTTGTTGGTCTATTAACTGTTTATGCTGATGACCAAGATGTAGAAGTGACGATACTGGTTCATCCAGCTCATCGCCGTCAGGGAATTGCGCGCGCATTGCTTACTAGTTTTGAGAAAGAAACGGCTTCATTCCCTATTCGTTCAGTGACTTTTCAGACAGAACGTATTTTTCTAGAGCGTCATCCTGATTTTGTCAGCAACTGGGGATTGGTCGAGGATGAAGAGACAGAAACCTGGTTAGGTAAGGATAGAAGACCTTATCCGTTAGCAAAACTTTCCAATCTTGAAGTTTTGTTAGCAGATAGTGCATATCAGGAGCAAATTAGCCAGTTAAAATTTCAGGCGTTTTCAGAGGAACATGAATCGAGAGAAGTTGTGGATAGATATGTCGCTGAAGCTCTGAAAGATCCAGAAAGTCGCCTATATATTTTATTAAAAGACGGTCAGGTTATTGGGACTTGCACGGTAGATTTATCGACTAATACGAATTACTTCTATGGTTTGGCAATATCGGAACCTGAACGTGGAAAAGGCTATGGAAGCTATTTAGCAAAATATCTAGTCAACCAACTGATTGAGCAAAATGATAAGGAATTTCAGATTGTAGTAGAGGATAGCAACGTAGGTGCCAAACATTTGTATGAAAAAATCGTCTTTGTCAAACAGACGCAGGTGGTTTATCTGAATGATAAAGGAGCAAGGGATTCCGAAGTGTAGATACATTCGGACTGAAATTCAATTGAACTCTTAGTGATGAAACTAACTGTTCTCGGATTTTAGTTTTCATGACTATTATTTTATGATTAAAATCTATGACACCTTGAGCGGGAAGTAGACAAGAGAGGCGCTTTAATGTTTAAGAATGAACCGTTCTATTGCAGATTGGAATTGCTGTTGTCTGGCTTATTTTTCTTGTCCAGCAAGGATTTTGCTGAATACTTTGATTAGCTTAGGTCTAATCATCTGGGGCTATCCCGCTAAGTGAAGGCGAAGCAGAACTAGAAAGGAAACTACAAGAATGGCAGTATATTTTTACGGCTGTATCACCATGGATGGCTACTTGGCAGACAGCCAGCACAGGATAGACTGGCTGCATCAGCTTGGTTCTGTAGAGGATACAGGCTATGATGACTTTTACAGGCAAATGGATATCACCATCATGGGCAAGCGGACCTTTGAGGAAATCCAAGATTTGCAAGATGTAGAAAGTTTTTATCAAGCTACGGAAAACTATGTCTTTACGCATGATAGAAACCTGCCTGTCAGCAATTACCAGCCAGTAGCTGGGGATGTGGTGGACTTTGTTCGCCAGATTGACAAAGGCAAAAATGTCTTTGTGATTGGTGGTAATTCCTTAGTAGGACCGCTCTTGGATGCGGATCTTTTCGACCACCTCATTATTCAGATAGCGCCCCTTATCCTAGGAAAGGGGGTTCCTCTCTTTACCCAAGAGGAAGGGCAGCGCTTTTACCAACTGGATAGCCTCAGACAATTTGGCCCTTTTGCAGAGCTGGTTTTCAGCCGAAAAAGTCAGAAATAGAGAAGGGAGTAGACCGCATGATTAAAATTTACGACACCATGTCTCGTGATTTGCGAGAATTTGTCCCAATCGAGGACGGTAAGGTTAAGATGTATGTTTGTGGGCCAACCGTTTACAACTATATCCACGTGGGGAATGCCCGTTCAACGGTGGCCTTTGATACCATTCGACGTTATTTTGAATACCGTGGGTATGAGGTTGCCTATATTTCTAATTTCACGGATGTGGATGATAAGATTATCAATCGCGCCAAGGAAGAAGGGATCGCACCTCAGGAGGTTGCGGACAAGTACATCGCTGCCTTTCGTGAGGACGTGACTGCCTTGGGTGTGAAACCTGCGACTCGCCATCCTCGTGTGGTAGAGTTTATGGCTGACATCATTCGTTTTGTGGAAGACTTGATTGAAAAAGGCTTTGCCTATGAGAGTCAAGGGGATGTCTATTTCCGTGTAGGAAAATCCCACAACTATGCTAAATTGGCTAACAAAACCTTGGAAGACTTGGAGCTGGGTGCATCAGGTCGTACTGATGAAGAAACAGCTCGCAAGGAAAATCCGGTAGACTTTGCTTTATGGAAATCTGCTAAACCAGGCGAGATTTCTTGGGACAGTCCATGGGGACCTGGTCGTCCGGGCTGGCATATCGAGTGTTCAGTCATGTCGACAGAGATTTTGGGCGACACCATTGATATTCACGGTGGTGGAGCTGACCTAGAGTTTCCTCATCATACCAATGAAATTGCCCAGTCAGAAGCCAAAACAGGCAAGACCTTTGCTAACTACTGGATGCATAATGGCTTTGTTAATATCGATAATGTCAAAATGTCTAAGTCCTTGGGTAACTTCATTACGGTACACGATGCCCTTAAAACTCTTGATGGGCAAGTGCTTCGATTCTTCTTTGCGACACAACATTACCGTAAGCCTATCAACTTTACGGAAAAAGCAGTGCGTGACGCAGAGACAAATCTTAAGTATCTAAAGAACACTTACGAGCAACCATTTTCTGGAACGGTAGATGCTCAAGAGTTGCAGGACTTTAAAGATAAGTTTGTAGCAGCCATGGATGAGGATTTCAACTCTGCTAATGGTATTACAGTAGTCTTTGAAATGGCCAAATGGATTAACTCAGGAAACTATGATGCAGCTGTCAAGCAAGCTCTTGCGGATATGTTGGAAGTCTTTGGAATTGTCTTTGTTGAAGAAGTTTTGGATGCAGAGATTGAAGACTTGATCCAAAAACGCCAAGAAGCGCGTGCCAATCGTGACTTTGCCACAGCGGACCAAATACGTGACCAACTGGCTGCTCAAGGCATTAAACTATTGGATACAAAAGATGGAGTGAGGTGGACACGTGATTGATGTCAATCTCATTAACGGGATTGCGCTAGCTTTTGAAGGAGATGCGGTTTATTCTATGTATATTCGCCGCCACCTCATCCTCAAAGGTATGACCAAACCCAATAAACTCCATCAAGAAGCGACTAAGTATGTGTCAGCCAAGGCTCAGGCACACTTGATTTCCCTTATGTTAGAGGAGCAGGTCTTAACAGAAAAAGAAGAAGAAATCTATAAACGTGGTCGCAATACCAATAGTCACACCAAGGCCAAAAATGCTGATGTAGTGACTTACCGTATGTCCACAGGTTTTGAAGCCGTGATGGGATATCTCCATATGACTGAAAATCTGGAACGTCTTGAGAGCTTGATTTCGTGGTGCATCCAAAAAGTGGAGGACTAGGACATGATTGCAAAGGCATTACAAGACTGGTTTCCTGAAGCTCAGATTTCAGACCAACCAGTAGAGAAAGAGGGTTATCTAACTCTTCCTTTAGCTTCTCAGCAGTGGCTTTTGCTGGAGAAATCTGGCCTTAGTGAGCGTGAAAAGCAGTTGGTTGCCCTTTTAACCCAGCAGGAGCAGGCTCGTTCGCTCAATCCTTGGTATTCTTATCTGATTGAGGGGAAGGGGCAAGCACCGCAAGCTTTCAAAAAGATTCAGTTGGTTTATTGTCATCTTTCCTATTTTCAGCAGGAAAATCTAGCTTCTTGGCTAGATAT
Source organism: Streptococcus pseudopneumoniae (assembly GCF_001074825.1). GTDB lineage: Bacteria > Bacillota > Bacilli > Lactobacillales > Streptococcaceae > Streptococcus > Streptococcus pseudopneumoniae_C. The sequence goes on along the minus strand of NZ_JUPG01000181.1, from coordinate 82,543 downwards.
GATGCGGACTCTTTTTCCTAACTGTCAGACGGTGATTCAGGTCGGAGCTCAGGATTACATTTTTGTTCTCCAACAAGATAAGTACACCTCTGTACGTTCAATCTTATCTGATACGATTGAAGCGGTTGAGTATGACTTTGGACTGCGTCTCTCTATCATGTTGGGTCAGGTTTGGTCTCAGACAGGCCATCAAGCCCTATCAGACTTAATCAAAGCGGAGCGCGATTTGTTTAAGACTTGGTGGCGTCAGGGTCATCAAGGTGTTCATACTTTTTCTCAGCTCTATCTTTGGAGTATGGGAGAAAGACTCGTGGACTTGAAGGCAATCAAGGAATGTCTACACCAGATGATTTTGGATCAAGATCAGATTCAGGAAATCATTCTCTCTCTTTGGGAAAATAGTGCTGTTCTCACTAAAACAGCCCAGCAACTCTATCTGCACCGCAATTCTCTCCAATACAAGATTGATAAGTGGGAAGAATTGACAGGGCTACAGTTGAAGGAGTTGACCGATCTGACATTGTGTTATCAATTGATTTTACCAGATATTCTCTAAAGTTTTGTGCAAGTTGCACAGAACTTTTTTATTTTTTTGGTCACTTTGCCATAGAAATGTAAAGCGTTTTCATCTATAATAAAACTATCAAAAGACAAAAGGAGTTCACCTCATGGTAGAATTGAATCTTAAAAACATTTACAAAAAATATCCAAACAGCGAACACTACTCAGTTGAAGACTTCAACTTGGACATCAAAGACAAAGAATTTATCGTTTTCGTAGGTCCTTCAGGATGTGGTAAATCAACTACTCTTCGTATGATTGCTGGTCTTGAAGACATCACAGAAGGTACTGCATCTATCGATGGCGTGGTTGTCAACGACGTAGCTCCAAAAGACCGTGACATCGCCATGGTATTCCAAAACTACGCTCTTTATCCACACATGACTGTTTATGACAACATGGCTTTCGGTTTGAAATTGCGTAAATACAGCAAGGAAGACATCGACAAACGTGTACAAGAAGCAGCTGAAATCCTTGGATTGAAAGAATTCTTGGAACGTAAACCTGCTGACCTTTCTGGTGGTCAACGTCAACGTGTTGCCATGGGTCGTGCCATTGTCCGTGATGCAAAAGTATTCTTGATGGACGAACCTTTGTCAAACTTGGATGCCAAACTTCGTGTATCTATGCGTGCTGAAATTGCTAAAATCCACCGTCGTATCGGAGCTACAACTATCTACGTAACTCACGACCAAACTGAAGCGATGACACTTGCAGACCGTATCGTTATCATGTCAGCAACTAAGAACCCTGCTGGTACAGGTACTATCGGACGTGTAGAACAAATCGGTACTCCTCAAGAAGTTTACAAAAACCCAGTTAACAAATTCGTTGCAGGATTCATCGGAAGCCCAGCAATGAACTTCATCAATGTGAAATTGGTTGGTAGCGAAATTGTTTCAGACGGTTTCCGCTTGAAAGTGCCAGAAGGAGCATTGAAAGTTCTTCGTGAAAAAGGCTACGAAGGTAAAGAATTGATCTTCGGTATCCGTCCAGAAGACGTGAATGCAGAACCTGCTTTCCTTGAAACATTCCCAGAATCAGTTGTGAAAGCGACTATTTCTGTATCTGAATTGCTTGGTTCAGAATCTCACCTTTACTGCCAAGTTGGTAAAGACGAATTCGTTGCTAAAGTTGATGCTCGTGACTACTTGCAAACAGGTGCAACAGTTGAACTTGGATTTGACTTGAACAAAGCACATTTCTTCGATGTAGAAACTGAAAGAACAATTTACTAAGATAACTAAAACTCAAAACACTGCTAGAAATCTGGCAGTGTTTTTGAGTGTTTGCGTAGAAAAAACTCCTGGGAAATTCCAGGAGAATGTGAGTAATTATTTGAACTTGAATCCTTCGTAAATAAGCTCTGTTTTTGGATTTTGTTTCTTAATCTGTTTAGCGAGTGAATTCATCATAGAGAGAGGACCACACATATAGACGCTTGTAGGTTCTGGAACTTCTTCTTGTTCAAAATGAAGGTAGCCGTCTTTTGTACTGTCTACTAGATGGAGTTCAAAATTAGGATTTTTCTGAGCATAGTCACGGAGCAAATCTAGATAAACTGCATTTTCCTCTCCACGGAAGCTATAGTAGAAGTGAATCTCTTTATCTAAAATAGGATGTTCACGGATATAAGAGATGAAGGGGGTAATCCCAATACCTCCAGCAATCCAAACCTGATTTTTTCGTCCTTCTTCTATAATCATGTGTCCGTAAGCTCTGTCTACGCTTACTTTGCTGCCGACTTGAAGATTGTCATAGATATTCTTGGTATGGTCACCTGAATTTTTGACAGTAAAGTAAAGCGTTTGACCATGACCTCCTGAGATAGAAAAGGGATGCGGAGCACTTTCAAAGCCTTCTTGGAAAATCTTTAGAAAGGCAAATTGTCCTGATTGATAGTTGAAAGGTCTGCTAAGATGGATTTGAATTTCTCTAGTATCGTGATTTAAGCGTTTGAGATTGGTAACTTTCCCTAGATAGGGGAAGCCAATCTTTTGATATAGAAAAATGATATAAAAACCAGCTAGTAAGCCTAAAAGGGCATAGCTACCAACAAGAAAACTTAGAAGATTAAATGTGAGAAGACGATTGCCCATCATCATGTAGACATGAAAGAGTCCAAAAATATAAGCTAGGTAAACCAGGCGGTGAATCCATCGCCAAGCTTCGTATTGGATGTATTTTCCTAAATAGGCGACAAGGATGATACTGACAAAGATATAGATGGCAAGATTGCCAAACTGAGAAGCTAAGCGAGAGCCCCACAAACCTCCCATGCTGAAGTTATGAAAGATTAGTAGGATGATAGAGAGAAAGGCTGTGAATTTGTGGACGGTGTAGACCTTCTCCAAACCGTGAAACCATCTTTCTATTATCGGGAGACGAGTGGCTAGGATAAAAGTCAGAGATAGGCTTGTTAAAGCTAGCCCTGGAATCATGAATTGGGGAGAAGTGTTTATCCAAGTCAAAATAGTCAAGGCAAAACTAGCTATGATAAAGAGTAGTCCTTTGATTGATTTCATAGAAAATTCCATTTCATTTAGATTTGATTTGTTGTAAACGAATTTGTTACATTTTATCATAGAAAAAGTATGGTGTCAAATTGAGGTCTATAAATATCTAATATCATTAAAAAACTCTCCATGTACTTGGAGAGCTAATTTATTATTCTGCAGCTTGTTGCCAACGTTTTGCTAGCATATGAGACAGGCTAGAAATGGCTAGGTTAAAGCTGAAGTAGATGAGGGCAATCAGGATATAAAGACTGAAGACTTGCTCTGGTTCGAAATAGCGGCCCATGAGAATTTGGCTAGCTCCAAAGAGTTCTTGTAGGGCGATAACAGAGTAGAGGAGACTGGTATCCTTAATCACGGTTACAAACTGAGAAATGATGGCTGGTAGCATTTTGCGAATGGCTTGTGGGAGAATGATGTGGTAGAGGATTTGTGCAGAAGTAAATCCTTGTGACATTCCTGCTTCGTATTGTCCCTTGTCTACGGCATTGAGACCGCCTCGGATAATCTCAGCTAGGGCCGCTGATGTAAAGAGAGTAAAGGCTGTAATACCTGCTGGAGTGGATTTCATCTTGAAAACTAAAAAGATAGTGAAAATCCAGAGGAGGTTAGGAACGTTGCGCACAAATTCGATATAAATGCTGGAGATAATTCGCAAGACAGGATTTTTGCCATTTCTCATGACGGCTAGCACTGTACCGATAAGGGTAGAGAGGACGATGGCAATCAGAGAAATATAGAGAGTCAAGCCAAATCCTTTAAAGATAAAGATTAGGTTATCTGGGGTCAAAACTTCTAAAATGGATTCCATAGTAACCTCCTAAAGTGAATAGGCTTTTTTATTAGCTTGCTCCATCTTGCGACCAAACTGGGCAACAGGGAAGCATAGAGAAAAGTAGAGAAGGGCAGCACCTAGAAAGGCTGGGATATAGTTTCCGTTAAGAGCCGACCAAGACTTGGTCACAAACATCAAGTCGACTCCAGAAATGATAGCGACTGTGGAGGTATTTTTGATGAGGTTGACGATTTGGTTGGTCAAAGGAGGGAGAATGATACGAAAGGCCTGAGGCAAGATAATCAAGCGCATGGCACTGATATAGGTAAAACCTTGCGACAAGGCGGCCTCCATCTGACCGCTAGGAATAGACTGAATCCCTGAGCGAATCACCTCAGCAATATAGGCACCGTGATAGAGGCCTACGCAGAGTACAGCTGTCCAATAAATCGGAATCATGATGATATGGTCACTGATAAGAGGTAGGCCATAAAAAACGATAACAAACTGTACCAAGAGGGGAGTGTTTTGGTAAAATTCGACAAAGATGCGAGCTAAAATGCGTAAAATTGGGCGTTTACTGGTTGACATGGCACCAAAGAAGATTCCTAAGACCATGGCGAGGATAAAGGATCCAATCGCTAGGGCAAAAGTAAAGAGGAAACCATTGAAAAATTGTCCAAAATCCTGAAAATAGGCTGTCCAAGATGATAAATCTGTCATGGGATATCCTCCTTAATCTGCAGTATGGCTAGATGGTTTGAGCTTGTAACGGTCATAAAGTTTTTGCAAACTGCCATCCTTACTCCATTTAGTAACCAAGTTATCAAGATAATCGTTGAGTTCTGTATTTGATTTCTTGGTAACGATACCGTAGTCAGATGGCTTGAAACTATCATTTAGCAGTTCTGTCCGTTTACTGATGTAGCCAGATAGGATAGAACGGTCAACGGAAAAGGCATCAATTCGATGAGCATGAAGGGAAGTAATCAATTCTGGGTAGGAACCAAGTTCGACGAATTTAAAGGTCAAACCTTTCTTTTTACCCAATTCAGTAATCAGGCGTTGGGTGATGGAACCTTGGGCAACACCGATGGTTTTTCCGCTTAGGTCCTCAATGCTTTTGATTTTGGCAGACTTATTGACCAAAAATCCAGAGGCATCCGTGTAGTAAGGGCTGGTGAAGTTATAGAGTTTTTTGCGTTCGTCTGTGATGGTAAAGGTCGCGATATCCATATCGACCTGTTCATTGTCTAGAAGGGGTCCGCGAGTTTGTGCTGTAACTGGCACATAACGAACCTTGACCTTGAGTTCATCAGCTACCATCTTGGCCAAGTCGGTTTCGATACCAGAATAGGTCCCTGTCTTGGGATCCTTGTAGCCGAAGTTGGGAACGTCTTGTTTGACACCGACAACTAGCTCGCCTCTCTTTTGAATATCTGCGACGCTGGTGTCGGCCTGAACTGGTTTTGCAGTAGCAGGGCCCAAAAGGCTAATCAATAATGCGGATAAAAAGAATTTCTTTTTCATAGGCGTCTCCTTATTTGACTTTATCACTTTCATGGTTGATGATTTTGCTGAGGAATTGTCGGGCACGAGGTTCGCTTGGATTGTCGAAAAAGTCATCAACATCTGTCGTATCCACCAAAACCTCTCCATCAGCCATAAAGATGATGCGGTCAGCAACTTCACGGGCAAAGCCCATTTCATGGGTCACGATAATCATATTCATACCATCGTGGGCCAATTTTTGCATAACTGCTAGAACATCGCCGATGGTTTCAGGGTCGAGGGCAGATGTTGGCTCATCAAAGAGGAGGAGTTCAGGATGCATAGCGAGGCCACGTGCAATGGCAATCCGTTGTTTTTGTCCACCAGACAGCATGGCTGGATAAGAATCTTTCTTGTCCCACATATTTACAAATTCCAGATATTTTTGGGCTGTCTTTTCAGCTTCTTTTTTATCAATTCCTAGAACTTTTATGGGTGCAAGTGTTACGTTTTCTAACACTGTTTTGTGCGGATAGAGGTTGAAATGCTGGAAAACCATGCCAACTTCCTTGCGAAGCGGTACCAAATCTTTCTGGCTGGCACTAGCAACTTGGCGACCATTTACTAGAAGGCTTCCTTTGTCAACAGCCTCCAAACCATTGATTGTGCGGATAAGAGTGGACTTCCCAGAACCAGAAGGGCCTAGGAGGACAACGACTTGCCCTTTTTCAAAACGGAGATTGATGTCACGGAGTGCATGGTAATCTCCGTAATATTTTTCGACGTGTTCAAATTCTACTAAAGCCATAAGGAATCTCCTTTGTGTTAGATTTTGTAACATGATTCTACACCAAAAGATTTTTCTTGTCAAATCATATCAGAAAAAAGTTAGTAAAATTTTTGTAGAAAGCAATCAGGATAGAGAAAAAGCCCAAATCATGTTATAATGAAGCAATAGAATTCTTAGAAAGAGTGGATGTCTTTTTGATAACACCTACTTATGAATGGCAGTTTGCCCCGCAGGTAGAAGATGCGGATTTTACAAAGATAGCCAAGAAGGCTGGATTGGGTCCTGAGGTGGCTCGCTTATTATTTGAGAGAGGGATTCAGGACCAAGAAAGTCTGAAGAAGTTTTTAGAACCCTCCTTGGAGGACTTGCACGACCCTTATCTGCTCCATGATATGGACAAGGCAGTGGAACGTATTCGTCAGGCTATTGAAGAAGGGGAAAATATTCTTATCTATGGAGACTACGATGCGGATGGCATGACTTCAGCTTCGATTGTGAAGGAAAGTTTGGAACAGCTTGGTGCTGAGTGCCGTGTTTATTTGCCAAATCGTTTTACTGATGGCTATGGCCCTAATGCCAGTGTCTATAAATATTTTATCGAGCAAGAAGGAATCTCCCTGATTGTGACGGTGGACAATGGGGTTGCAGGTCATGAGGCTATTGAATTGGCCCAGTCTATGGGAGTCGATGTCATTGTGACTGACCACCATTCCATGCCTGAAACCTTACCAGATGCCTATGCCATCGTTCACCCTGAACATCCAGATGCGGATTATCCTTTCAAATATTTGGCTGGTTGTGGAGTGGCCTTCAAGCTGGCTTGCGCCCTTTTAGAAGAAGTGCAAGTGGAACTGCTTGATTTGGTTGCTATTGGTACCATTGCGGATATGGTGAGTTTGACGGATGAAAATCGTATCTTGGTGCAATATGGTCTGGAAATGTTGGGGCATACTCAACGTATTGGTCTACAAGAAATGTTGGATATGGCTGGGATTGCTGCTAATGAAGTAACAGAAGAAACGGTTGGCTTCCAGATTGCTCCTCGTTTAAATGCCTTAGGCCGCTTGGACGATCCCAATCCAGCCATTGATTTACTGACTGGCTTTGATGATGAGGAAGCGCATGAGATTGCCCTTATGATTCACCAGAAAAATGAAGAGCGCAAGGAAATCGTTCAGTCAATCTATGAAGAAGCTAAGACCATGGTGGATCCTGAGAAGAAGGTCCAGGTTTTGGCTAAGGAAGGTTGGAATCCTGGGGTTCTGGGTATCGTGGCTGGTCGTTTGTTGGAAGAACTAGGGCAGACAGTCATCGTTCTTAATATAGAGGACGGTCGTGCCAAGGGTAGCGCTCGTAGTGTTGAAGCGGTCGATATTTTTGAAGCCTTGGATCCTTATCGTGACCTCTTCATTGCATTCGGTGGCCATGCTGGTGCAGCAGGAATGACGCTGGAAGTTGAGAAACTTTCAGATTTATCTCAGGTCTTGGAAGATTATGTCCGTGAAAAAGGTGCAGATGCTGCTGGCAAGAATAAGTTAAACCTAGATGAAGAGCTGTATTTGGAGACTTTGAGTCTTGAAACAGTCAAGAACTTTGAACGTTTAGCTCCCTTTGGAATGGACAATCAGAAACCTGTCTTTTATATCAAGGATTTTCAGGTTGAAAGTGCTCGTACTATGGGAGCAGGCAATGCCCATCTCAAGCTGAAAATCTCTAAGGGTGAAGCCAGTTTTGAAGTGGTGGCATTTGGACAAGGCAGATGGGCAACGGAGTTTGCTCAAACCAAGAATCTAGAGTTAGCAGTTAAATTGTCTGTCAACCAATGGAATGGCCAAACTGCCCTTCAGTTGATGATGGTGGATGCGCGTGTGGAGGGTGTTCAACTCTTTAATATTCGTGGGAAGAATACCACCTTGCCAGAGGGAGTTCCAGTCTTGGATTTTGCTGGAGAAGTGCCAGATTTAGCGACTAGTGAAGCTGTTGTCGTGAAAACCATTCCTGAGGATATTACCCTGCTGAAAACTATTTTTCAGGAACAGAATTTCTCTGCTGTCTATTTCAAAAATGATATTGACAAGGCCTATTATCTGACAGGTTATGGGACTAGAGAACAGTTTGCCAAATTGTACAAGACCATTTATCAGTTTCCAGAGTTTGATATTCGTTATAAGCTGAAAGATTTGGCAGCTTATCTTAATATCCAACAAATCTTGCTGGTCAAGATGATTCAAGTATTTGAAGAACTAGGTTTTGTGACGATCACAGATGGTGTGATGACAGTCAATAAAGAGGCACCAAAGCGAGAGATAGGAGAAAGTCAGATTTACCAAAATCTCAAACAAACCGTTAAAGACCAAGAAATGATGGCACTAGGTACCGTGCAAGAAATTTATGACTTTTTAATGGAAAAAGAGTAGAAGTTAGGAAAGAGTTGGGCAACCAGCTCTTTTTTGAAAACAAATCTTCATTTTGAAAATCATCAAAAAAATGGTATAATGGTAGGAAAAGATTCGGCTAATACTCAATGAAAATCAGAGAGCAAATTAGGAAGCTAGCTGCAGGTTGCTCAAAACACTGTTTTGAGGTTGCAGATGGAAGCTGACGTGGTTTGAATTTGATTTTCGAAGAGTATAAAAGTAATAGTGCTTTTAGAATAAAAGGGCAAGAAACCCAATAATCAAGATAAATTAAGCTTTCGGAGGAAAAATGAGTAATATCAGTTTAACAACACTTGGTGGTGTACGTGAAAACGGGAAAAATATGTATATCGCTGAAATCGATGGGTCTATTTTCGTTTTGGATGCAGGTCTGAAATACCCTGAAAATGAACAACTAGGGGTAGATGTCGTTATTCCAAATATGGACTACCTTTTTGAAAATAGCGACCGTATCGCTGGGGTCTTCTTGACCCACGGGCATGCGGATGCCATTGGTGCACTGCCTTATCTCTTGGCTGAAGCCAAGGTACCTGTATTTGGGTCTGAGTTGACCATTGAGTTGGCCAAACTCTTTGTCAAAGGAAATGATGCGGTTAAGAAATTCAATGATTTCCATGTCATTGATGAGAATACGGAGATTGATTTTGGAGGGACTGTGGTTTCCTTCTTCCGTACGACCCACTCTATCCCAGAGAGTCTGGGTGTGGTCTTGAAGACGGCTGAGGGCAGCATCGTTTACACAGGAGACTTCAAATTTGACCAGACAGCTAGCGAATCTTATGCGACAGACTTTGCTCGTTTGGCAGAAATCGGTCGTGACGGAGTTCTGGCTCTTCTCAGTGATTCAGCCAATGCAGACAGTAATGTTCAAGTGGCTAGCGAAAGTGAAGTTGGGGATGAAATCACCCAAACCATTGCGGACTGGGAGGGACGTATTATCGTTGCGGCAGTAGCCAGCAACCTCTCTCGTATCCAGCAGGTGTTTGACGCTGCGGATGCAACAGGTCGTCGTGTGGTTTTGACAGGGTTTGATATTGAAAATATCGTCCGTACTGCTATTCGTCTCAAGAAATTGTCTCTAGCTAACGAAAGTCTTTTGATTAAGCCAAAAGATATGTCTCGTTTTGAAGACCATGAATTAATTATCCTTGAGACAGGTCGTATGGGTGAGCCAATTAATGGTCTTCGCAAGATGTCGATTGGTCGCCACCGTTATGTGGAAATCAAGGACGGTGACCTGGTCTATATCGTAACGACTCCATCTATCGCCAAAGAAGCAGTCATGGCGCGTGTGGAAAACATGATTTACCAAGCTGGCGGGGTTGTTAAATTGATCACCCAAAGCTTGCGTGTGTCAGGTCATGGAAATGCGCGTGATTTGCAGTTGATGATCAATCTCTTGCAACCCAAGTATCTCTTCCCAATTCAAGGTGAATACCGTGAGTTGGATGCCCATGCCAAGGCTGCTATGGCAGTTGGGATGTTGCCAGAACACATTTTCATTCCTAAAAAGGGAACCAGCATGTCTTATGAGAATGGGGACTTTGTCCCAGCTGGCGCAGTTTCGGCAGGCGATGTCTTGATTGATGGAAATGCCATCGGTGATGTTGGAAATGTGGTCCTTCGTGACCGTAAGGTCTTGTCAGAGGATGGTATTTTCATCGTAGCAATTACCGTTAACCGTCGTGAGAAGAAAATTGTGGCCAAGGCTCGTGTTCACACGCGTGGATTTGTTTATCTCAAGAAGAGCCGCGATATTCTCCGTGAAAGTTCAGAATTGATTAACCAAACGGTAGAAGACTATCTTCAAGGAGATGACTTTGACTGGGCAGATCTCAAAGGGAAGGTTCGTGATACTCTGACCAAGTACCTCTTTGATCAAACTAAACGTCGTCCAGCCGTTTTACCAGTGGTGATGGAAGCAAAATAATCATTGAAATAAACAGAGGGAAAGTCGAGTTTCGGCTTTTTCTTATCGGAAAATAGAAGGAGAAAATCATGGCAGTAATGAAAATCGAGTATTACTCACAAGTCTTGGATATGGAGTGGGGAGTGAATGTCCTCTACCCCGATGCCAATCGAGTGGAAGAACCAGATTGTAAAGATATCCCTGTTTTGTATCTTTTACACGGGATGTCTGGCAATCATAACAGTTGGCTCAAGCGAACCAACGTAGAACGCTTGCTTCGAGGAACCAATCTCATCGTTGTCATGCCCAATACCAGCAATGGTTGGTACACTGATACTAAGTATGGTTTTGATTACTACACAGCTCTAGCAGAGGAATTGCCACAGGTTTTGAAACGTTTCTTCCCTAATATGACTAGCAAGCGTGAAAAGACCTTTATCGCTGGTCTTTCTATGGGAGGTTACGGCTGTTTCAAATTGGCTCTTGCAACAAATCGTTTTTCTCACGCAGCTAGTTTTTCAGGCGCCCTTAGCTTTCAAGATTTTTCTTCTGAAAGCCAAAATTTGGGAACACCAGCTTATTGGAGAGGTGTGTTTGGGGAGATTAAAGATTGGACAGCTAGTCCTTATTCTCTTGAAAGTCTGGCTAAAAAATCAGATAAACAGACCAAGCTTTGGGCTTGGTGTGGCGAGCAAGATTTCTTGTACGAAGCCAATACTCTCGCAGTGAAAAATCTCAAAAAACTGGACTTTGATGTGACCTATAGCCATAGTGCTGGAACTCACGAATGGTACTACTGGGAAAAACAATTGGAAAGATTTTTAGCAATCCTACCAATTGATTTCAAATTAGAAGAGAGATTGAGTTAGCTTTTTATAAATGAACCACCATTTATAGTTATTCGTGGCTTAAAAACATTGATGGAAGTCTATTTTCGCTAGACTTTTTAATCGAAAATAGTAAAATAGTAGAGAGATACTAGTTGAAAGAGAGAAAAATATGTATCGTTATCAGCTTGGGATACCACTATCAGAATATGATGGTTTTGTAAAAGAACATCCCATGGTTAATCTATTACAAAGCAGTGCTTGGGAAAAAGTGAAATCTGATTGGAATCATGAGAGGCTTGGTGTCTATGAAGGGGAGAACTTACTGGCTGTGGCTAGTATTCTCATAAAATCTCTGCCTTTGGGGTATAAAATGTTTTATATTCCAAGAGGTCCTATATTGGATTACAGGGATACAGAACTTTTAAAGTTTGTCCTGCAGTCTATTAAGTCTTATGCTCGCAGTAAGAGAGCGGTTTTTGTGACTTTCGATCCAAGCATTTGTCTATCTCAACATTTGGTCAATCAAGATAAAACAGAATATCCTGAAAATCTTGCTATTGTTGATATTTTAGGGCAATTAGGAGTGGAATGGTCTGGGCAGACAATCGAGATGGATGACACCATTCAGCCTCGTATTCAGGCGAAAATATATAAGGAAAATTTTGAAGAAGATAAACTTTCTAAATCAACGAGGCAAGCTATCCGAACAGCACGAAACAAAGGGCTTGAGATTCAATATGGTGGACTGGAACTATTAGATTCATTTTCGGAGTTGATGAAAAAAACTGAGAAGCGAAAAGAGATTCATTTAAGAAACGAAGTTTATTATAAAAAATTATTAGATAACTTTAAAGAAGATTCCTATATCACGCTAACAAGTTTGGATGTTTCTAAGCGTTTAAGAGAATTAGAAGAACAATTAGAAAAAAATAGAGTAGTTGCAGAAAAAATTAATGATGCAACCAAACCTTCAAAAGTTCAGGAAAATATAAAAGAAAAAGAACGTTTAGAAGAGGAAATAGATTTCTTGCAGGGATATATGAATATGGGAAAATCAAACATTCCTTTAGCGGCTACTTTGAGTTTGGAATTTGGTAATACCTCTGTCAATCTATATGCTGGTATGGATGATGATTTTAAACGTTACAATGCACCAATTTTAACTTGGTATGAAACGGCTCGCTATGCCTTTGAGCGAGGTATGGTGTGGCAAAATTTAGGTGGTGTTGAAAACTCTCTCAATGGTGGACTTTATCATTTTAAGGAAAAATTTAATCCAACGATTGAAGAATATTTGGGTGAATTTACAATGCCCACTCATCCTCTCTATCCTCTGTTAAGACTTGCTCTTGATTTCCGTAAAACATTAAGAAAAAAACATAGAAAGTAAGTATATGGCACTAACTACACTCACAAAAGAAGAGTTTCGTACTTATTCTGATCAGGTTTCTTCTCGTTCCTTTATGCAATCTGTCCAGATGGGGGACTTATTAGAAAAAAGAGGGGCTCGAATTGTTTACCTTGCTTTGAAAAAAGAAGGAGAAATTCAAGTTGCAACTCTGGTTTATAGCTTGCCCATGCTAGGTGGTCTACATATGGAGCTCAATTCGGGGCCTATTTATACTCAACAAGATGCTCTTCCAGTTTTTTATGCGGAGTTAAAAGAATATGCCAAGCAAAATGGTGTATTAGAGTTGCTTGTAAAACCTTATGAAACGTATCAAACTTTTGATAGTGAAGGTAATCCAATAGATGCTGAGAAAAAAAGTATTATTCAAGATTTGACTAATTTAGGTTATCAATTTGATGGATTGACAACAGGTTATCCAGGTGGAGAACCAGATTGGTTATACTATAAAGATTTGACTGAATTAACTGAAAAGAATTTGCTTAAAAGTTTTAGCAAAAAGGGTAAACCCTTGGTGAAAAAGGCTGAAACGTTTGGCATTCGGTTGAAAAAGTTAAAACGTGAAGAACTATCGATTTTTAAGAATATAACAAAAGAAACCTCTGAACGTAGAGAATATAGTGATAAAAGTTTAGAATATTATGAGCGCTTTTATGATTCATTTGGAGAACAGGCGGAGTTTCTCATAGCAAGCTTAAATTTTTCGGAGTATATGAGCAAATTGCAAGGTGAACAAAGTAAACTAGAAGAAATCTTGGACAAGTTGCGACTTGATTTGAGTAAAAATCCTCATTCTGAGAAAAAACAAAATCAACTGAGAGAATATTCTAGTCAATTTGAAACTTTTGAAGTTCGAAAAGCAGAAGCGAGAGACTTGATTGAAAAATATGGAGAAGAAGATATTGTTTTAGCCGGGAGTTTATTTGTTTATATGCCTCAGGAAACGACTTACCTCTTTAGTGGTTCCTACACTGAATTTAATAAGTTCTATGCCCCTGCGCTACTTCAAAAATATGTTATGTTGGAAAGTATAAAACGTGGAATACCTAAATACAACTTCCTAGGTATTCAAGGGATTTTTGATGGTAGTGATGGTGTTTTGCGTTTTAAACAAAATTTTAATGGCTATATTGTACGCAAAGCGGGTACTTTCCGTTACCATCCATCACCTTTAAAATACAAAGCTATTCAGTTATTCAAAAAAATATTAGGACGTTAAGATGAAAAAGCCAGTATTTAGCTTTCTTTCAGCTTGTTTTAGTAAAATAGACTTTATTTGCTAGAAAGGTGGAGAGATATGCGTTGGCTTTTTCGTTTGATAGGGGCTTTCTTTTCTTTTGTTTGGCGTTTGTTTTGGCGCCTAGTCTGGATAGTTGTACTCTTATGTGCTCTTGCTTTTGGTTTTCTCTGGTATCTGAACGGGGATTTTCAAGGAGCGCTAAAGCAAGCAGAGCGGTCGGTAAAAATTGGTCAACAAAGTATCGACCAATGGGAAAGAACAGGGGAACTGCCTAAGTTGAACCAGACTGATAGCCACCAGCATTCTGAAGGAAGGTGGTCACAGGCTTCTGCTCGTATTTACTTGGATCCCCAGATGGATTCACGCTTTCAAGAGGCTTATTTAGAAGCAATCCAGAATTGGAATCAAACTGGTGCTTTTCATTTTGAAATCGTGACTGAGTCCAGCAAGGCAGATATTACGGCTACGGAGATGAACGATGGAAACACTCCTGTGGCAGGAGAGGCGGAAAGTCAGACCAATCTCTTAACAGGGCAATTCTTATCCGTAACGGTGCGGTTGAATCACTATTATCTGTCCAATCCTAACTATGGCTATTCATATGAGCGCATTGTCCATACGGCAGAACATGAGTTGGGTCATGCGATTGGCTTGGACCATACAGATGAGAAGTCTGTCATGCAACCTGCGGGTTCCTTTTATGGTATTCAGGAAGAGGATGTTGAAAGACTTCGAAAATTATATGAGACCAATGAGTAGGGGATTATCTTTCCCTACTTTTTTGCTATAATGGAATTATGAATAACTTGATTAAATCAAAACTAGAGCTCTTGCCGACTAGCCCTGGTTGTTACATTCACAAGGATAAAAACGGCACCATTATCTATGTAGGAAAGGCTAAAAATCTGCGTAACCGCGTGCGGTCCTATTTCCGTGGAAGTCATGATACCAAAACAGAGGCCTTGGTGTCTGAGATTGTGGATTTTGAATTTATCGTTACGGAGTCTAATATTGAGGCACTTCTCCTAGAAATCAACCTAATCAAGGAAAACAAGCCCAAATACAATATCATGCTCAAGGATGATAAGTCCTATCCTTTTATCAAAGTTACCAATGAGCGCTATCCTCGTTTGATTATCACCCGTCAGGTCAAGAAGGACGGAGGTCTCTACTTTGGACCTTATCCAGATGTGGGAGCAGCCAATGAAATCAAGCGGTTGCTGGATCGAATTTTTCCTTTTAGAAAGTGTACCAATCCACCGTCTAAGGTCTGTTTTTACTACCATATCGGTCAATGTATGGCCCACACCATCTGTAAGAAAGATGAGGCCTATTTCAAGTCCATGGCTCAGGAGGTTTCTGAGTTTCTGAAAGGGCAGGATGACAAAATCATTGATGCTCTTAAGGGAAAAATGGCAGCGGCAGCCCAGACTATGGAATTTGAACGTGCAGCGGAATACCGTGACCTAATTCAGGCTATTGGAACGCTTCGAACCAAGCAACGGGTTATGGCTAAGGATCTCCAAAATCGGGATGTCTTTGGCTACTATGTGGACAAGGGCTGGATGTGTGTTCAGGTTTTCTTTGTTCGTCAGGGCAAGCTCATTGAGCGCGATGTCAATCTTTTTCCCTACTACAACGATCCGGATGAGGACTTCTTGACCTATGTGGGACAATTCTATCAAGAAAAATCTCACCTGGTTCCCAATGAGGTACTGATTCCGCAGGATATTGACGAAGAAGCTGTCAAGGCTTTGGTAGACACCAAGATTCTTAAGCCTCAACGTGGAGAGAAAAAGCAGCTGGTCAATCTGGCTATAAAGAATGCTCGAGTCAGTCTAGAGCAGAAGTTCAATCTGTTAGAAAAATCTGTCGAAAAGACACAAGGAGCTATTAAAAATCTAGGTCGTTTGCTCCAAATACCGACCCCAGTCCGCATCGAATCCTTCGATAACTCTAATATCATGGGGACCAGTCCTGTTTCAGCTATGGTGGTCTTTGTCAACGGCAAACCGAGTAAGAAGGATTACCGTAAGTACAAGATAAAAACCGTAGTCGGGCCAGACGACTATGCCAGTATGAGAGAAGTCATTCGCAGGCGCTATGGTCGAGTACAGCGTGACGGTTTGACTCCTCCAGATTTGATTGTCATCGATGGGGGACAAGGTCAAGTCAATATCGCTAAGCTAGTCATCCAAGAGGAACTGGGTTTGGATATTCCCATTGCAGGTCTGCAAAAGAATGATAAGCACCAAACCCATGAATTGCTCTTTGGAGATCCGCTTGAGGTGGTGGAGTTGTCTCGCAATTCTCAAGAATTTTTCCTCCTCCAACGCATTCAGGATGAGGTGCACCGCTTTGCTATCACTTTCCACCGCCAACTGCGCTCCAAAAATTCCTTTTCATCACAACTGGATGGGATTGACGGTCTGGGACCTAAACGCAAGCAGAATCTTATGAAGCATTTCAAGTCTTTGACCAAAATCAAGGAAGCCAGTGTGGATGAGATTGTCGAAGTTGGGGTGCCAAGAACAGTCGCAGAAGCAGTTCAGAGGAAGTTGACCCCGCAGGAAGAAGTGGAGTTGTCTCAAGTAGCGGAAAAGAGTGTAAATTACCAAACAGAAGGAGACCATTATGAATCATAAAATCGCAATTTTATCAGATATTCATGGCAATATAACGGCGCTAGAAGCAGTTATTGCGGGATCATCGGCAGAACTTAGTAGTTAATATATAAAGAAAGGTCGTATAAGCGGCCTTTTGTGCTATAATGGAAAAGAAGTGAGCCAGAATGGAGTGCCGGTTATGATATCTATAGAAAAATCAAATACGTCTAAAGTTGAAAAGTTTTGCTTGGAATTATATAAAAAAATGAATTTTCGACATTATCCTGAATTTAAAGATGAGTTAAATAACTGGGTTGTAAATAATATACCGGGACTTGAAAGTGAACAGGATGCTTTTCTAAAGATAATGTCTGCGGAGTATTTATTTTTAGAGGAATGTAAGAAATTGTTGAATAATTTTATCGTTAATGAACCTAAATTAACAGAGTATATAAAAAAATCCTATGACAAGATTGATTCCCAACTAAGAAAGAAAATAGTTGATTTAAAGAACATTTCGGTATGCCCGTATTGTAATCGTAATTATATAAACTCGACCTATAAAGTGTTTACATGTAATAACTGTAATCAAGATTTATTGGTAATTGACGGGACTGAAAAAGAATGTCCAGGTTGCAATCAAGAAATTAACGGTCCGACTAAAGTAGTAAATACTGCTCAACTAGACCACTTTTTTCCAAAAGACAGCTATCCATTGTTTGCTGTTTCATTTTATAATTTAATCCCTAGTTGTTATAGTTGTAATCATGTGAAATCGAATAAGGGTTTAGAATATAGTCCCTATGACACTAGTTTTCCATTCGATGATATAAAGTTTACATACGTTCCAAAGTCTGTTGATGATATTGAAATCAAAATTGATTCTCATGATTCAGACTTTAAAAAAGGAATTCGTATTTTAGGTATAGAGGAGCTATATCAAAGCCACGTTGATGTAGTAAATGAATTAATTTGGAAAAAAGAAGTATACACAGATAGTTATAGAGAAGGTTTGTCAGAAATCTTAAATCAAACAAACCTTGAATTGAGCAAGTCTGAGGTGAATCGCTTTATAACAGGTCACTACACAGACAAAGAAAATTATGGAAAAAGACCACTTTCAAAAATGGTTACAGATATTAGCAAAGAAATTGGACTAGTAGGAGAAGAATGAAATTAATTGCTTTGGTGATTAAACAGTATGATGAGCTTTTTAAGAATCAGATTTTTAATTTTTCAGACGAATATAAAGTAAGTTTTGATTTTGAAACGAATGAATTAAAAATTGATAAAAATCCAGACTATATTGAAAACTTTTATGGAGAGTCTATTTATAATATTTCACCAATAGTTGGGATAAATGGGACTGGAAAGACAACGATTTTAAACATAATTAGTAGCCACTCACCATATAAATACGAACAAGACCCTGATAATCAATATTTATCCCTTTTTGAACTAGGAAAACAGGAAGATCGAGTAAGATTTAATATTTCTTCTACCAATTTATCTGTTAAGAATTTACCAGCTGTGGGAACTTTTTATAGAAAACAAGATGGGAGTTTTAATTGTAATCCAGAATACTATGAAGGGGATAAAAATATTTTATATGTTAATTTACAAAGTAAGGGAGGAGGAACTATTGGATATCGTACAGCTTTGAATCCAAAAGGATTAGCAATGTTTATCAATTCATATTTTTGGTTAAGTGATCGTGAAATTATTAGTTCAGTTTTATCTTGTTCATTAGAGATTGAACCCTATGGTTTAAAAGATTATAGCGATTCAATTCCGAGAGGGATAAATGCTATAGGATTTTTAATATATAAGACCATACATAATATTTTTTATGAAGAAGATGAATTTATAAAGAAATTATTATCTGAATCTTTATTATCTAAATGTGAAAAATATTTAAAAGAATATGTTTCTGATTATGAGGACTCTGGACGTTATTTACTTTCAGATATAGTAAAAGAATTAGACAAAAATGAAGTAAAGGATGAAACAATGAAAATTAGAAAAGAGTATGTTGAATCAATAATTACTATAGTTAAAATTTTTAAAGAAATCCGAGAAAATGGTTCTTTAATTGATAATAATTCTTCTTCAATTTTGCTAAAATACTCCAACAATAATAGAAGATTATTTGAAGACCTTAATGACAGACTACTTCAGTATACAAAATTGAAAGGATTAATGCGTGATTTATGTTATGATTTAAATAAAAGCTTTAATAATTATAATTTGTTAAAAGAGACTCCTGATTATCATATGTCAACAGGAGAAGGGAACTTGATTGAAATATTTTCACAGCTTTATACGTATCTATATATGCATGAAGAAAGTTCTGGGGATATTATACTGCTAGTTGATGAATTAGAGTCGGGAATGCATCTAGAATGGTCTAGGAGATTAATTAAAATTCTGATTAATAATCTTTCTGAAATATTGGATATCGAGGGAAAGGGGCGAAAGATTCAACTCTCCTTTACAACTCACTCTCCCTATATGTTATCTGATATTAAACCAGGAAATGTGATTATGATTGAAAAAAATCAAGAAACTGGATATTCAGAAGGTAAAGTTCTTCAAAATACTTTCGCTAAGAATATCCAAGAAATCATGAAGGAAAATTTAATTGATAATATTTATGGTGATTTTGCCTTAGCAAAGATTAATTCTATGATTGAAAGACTTAATGGAGAAGAGGAGCAGGAAGGAAATGAAGAAGAACTATTAAAAGAAATTCATTTGATCAGTGAGCCTATTCTTCGTAATAAACTATTAGAGATGTATGATAAGAAATACAATACCTCAGAATTTAGTATTGAAAAACAACTGCAGAAGTTGAATCTAAATGAGGAACAACGCCAGCAGGTCAGAGCAATGATTGAAGCAAACATAAGTAGTGCCAATGCGGATAAATAAGTTTGCAAGTAAATAGTTTGAATTATTAATACAATCATTTGAAAATGAACAATAGAAAGTAATAATATGAAACACAGAATCGCAATTTTATCAGATATTCATGGTAATGCGACGGCGCTAGAAGCAGTTATTGCAGATGCTAAAAATCAAGGAGTCAGTGAATACTGGCTTCTGGGAGATATTTTTCTTCCTGGTCCAGGCGCAAATGACTTGGTTGCCCTGCTAAAGGACCTTCCTATCACAGCCAGTGTTCGAGGCAATTGGGACGATTGTATCCTTGAGGCCTTGGATGGTGAATATGGTTTGGAACATCCACAAGAAATCCAGTCAATGCGAATGACCCAGTTTTTGATGGAGCGAATGGATCCTGCAACGATTGTCTGGCTACGAAGCTTGCCTTTGCTGGAAAAGAAAGAAGTTGAGGGGCTACGCTTTTCTATCTCTCATAATTTGCCTGACAAAAACTATGGTGGGGATCTACTGGTTGGGAATGATACAGAAAAATTTGACCAACTCCTAGATGAGGAAACGGACGTAGCAGTCTATGGTCATGTCCACAAGCAGTTGCTTCGTTACGGCAGTCAAGGGCAACAAATCATCAATCCAGGGTCGATTGGCATGCCCTATTTTAATTGGGAGGCGTTAAAAAATCACCGTGCCCAGTATGCCGTGATAGAAGTTGAAGATGGGGAATTGGTAAATATCCTATTTCGTAAAGTCGCTTATGATTATGAAGCAGAGTTAGAATTGGCCAAGTCCAAGGGGCTCCCCTTTATCGAAATGTATGAAGAACTACGTCGTGAAGATAACTATCAGGGACACAATCTGGAACTCTTAGCCAGCTTAATAGAAAAGCATGGGTATACAGAAGATGTGAAGAATTTTTTTGATTTTTTGTAAGAGTTTCCTAAAATAACCAATGCAAACTAAAAACGATTGGCTGGTCCAATCGTTTTTATATATCTTATTGTAACTGAGATTTATCTGGGAGATAAGAACCACCTAGATAAGTATTGCTGAGTTTTTCAAGGGTTCCATCTTGGTAGAGTTCTTTGAGCGCTTTATCAAATTTTTCTTTAAACTCTTTTTGGTCGCTTGAGAAAACGATATAATTGTTGGGGCTATCTGCAGAAGGTAAATCAACGACTGAGAGGTCTAAGCCACGATCCTTGATAATCTTTTGGACGGATACCTTGTCAAAGACTAGGAAATCAAACTCTCCGTTAGAGAGGTCTAGGATTCGTTTACCGATATCTTCACCAGAAAAATCAATTGTAGCAGGATTGTCAGGGTGTTTCTGATTCCAGTTATTGATGAATTGAGCGTTTGAAGTTCCGGTATCCTCTTGTGTTGTTTTACCAGCAATTTGGTCAAGAGAAGTCAAAGGATTTTTCTTGTTGCTGACAAGGACGAGGGGATTGTTCGAAATTGGAAGTGAGTAAAGGTATTTTTCAGCACGCTCTTTTGTGTAACTCAAGTTATTGGCTGCAGCTTGATAGTGACCAGAATCAAGTCCTGGGAAGATACTCTCCCAGGCAGTTCTTTGGAATTGAATCTCGTAGTCGCTGAGTTTTTCATCCACTGCCTTTAGAACTTCGATATCGAAGCCTGTCAGATTGCCCTTGTCTTCGTAGTCAAATGGTGGCACATCACCAGCTGTAGCAACGACGATTGTCTTTTGAGAGCTGGTCTCTTTGGGTGTGGCTTGATTCCCGCAGGCAACCAAAAATGGTAGGATGGCTAGTAATAGGCTAAATTTTTTCATAATGTCTCCATTCAAATGTAAAGTTATCTGCTAGTTTATCAGAAACATTCCCGATGAACCAATATATATTTTTTATGGCTGTGATAAAAAATCTTAATCATGAAAAATCCCTGCAAGCTCTTTCAAATTATGGTAGAATGGAAGCAGTAGAATTAGAAAAGGAAATCGATTATGAAATTTCTTGAATTAAATAAAAAACGTCATGCGACTAAGCATTTCACTGATAAGCCAGTTGATCCAAAAGATGTGCGTACGGCTATCGAAATTGCAACCTTGGCACCAAGTGCCCACAACAGCCAACCTTGGAAATTTGTGGTGGTGCGTGAGAAAAATGCCGAACTAGCAAAATTGGCTTACGGTTCAAACTTTGAACAGGTATCATCAGCGCCTGTAACTATTGCCTTGTTTACAGACACAGATTTGGCTAAACGTGCTCGTAAGATTGCCCGAGTTGGTGGTGCTAATAACTTTTCTGAAGAGCAACTTCAATATTTTATGAAGAATTTACCTGCGGAATTTGCCCGTTACAATGAACAACAAGTAAGCGACTACTTAGCCCTCAATGCAGGTTTGGTTGCTATGAACTTGGTTCTCGCTCTTACAGACCAAGGAATCGGATCAAATTTGATCCTTGGATTTGACAAATCAAAAGTCAATGAGGTTTTGGAAATTGAAGACCGTTTCCGCCCAGAACTCTTGATTACAGTGGGTTATACAGATGAGAAATTGGAACCAAGCTACCGCTTGCCAGTAGATGAAATCATCGAGAAAAGATAGAAAGAAGATAATATGACAGCAATTGATTTTACAGCAGAAGTAGAAAAACGCAAAGAAGACCTCTTGGCTGACTTGTTTAGCCTTTTGGAAATCAACTCAGAACGTGATGACAGCAAGGTTGATGCTGAACATCCATTTGGACCTGGTCCAGTAAAAGCTTTGGAGAAATTCCTTGAAATCGCAGAGCGTGATGGCTACCCAACTAAAAATGTTGATAACTACGCAGGACACTTCGAGTTTGGTGATGGAGAAGAAGTTCTCGGAATCTTTGCCCACATGGACGTGGTGCCAGCTGGTAGCGGTTGGGACACAGACCCTTACACACCAACTATCAAAGACGGTCGCCTTTATGCGCGTGGGGCTTCGGATGACAAGGGACCTACAACAGCTTGTTACTATGGTTTGAAAATCATCAAAGAATTGGGCCTTCCAACTTCTAAGAAAGTTCGTTTCATCGTTGGAACAGACGAAGAATCAGGCTGGGCAGACATGGACTACTACTTCAAGCACGTAGGACTTGCGAAACCAGACTTCGGTTTCTCTCCAGACGCTGAATTCCCTATCATCAATGGTGAAAAAGGAAATATTACTGAATATCTCCACTTTGCAGGAGAAAACAATGGAGCCGCTCGTCTTCACAGCTTCACAGGTGGTTTACGTGAAAATATGGTACCAGAATCAGCAACAGCAGTCGTTTCAGGTGATTTGACTGACTTGCAAGGGAAACTAGATGCCTTTGTTGCAGAACACAAACTTAGAGGAGAACTCCAAGAAGAAGCTGGTCAATACAAGGTGACGATTATTGGTAAATCAGCCCACGGTGCTATGCCTGCTTCAGGTGTTAATGGTGCGACTTACCTAGCCCTCTTCCTCAGCCAGTTTGACTTTGCTGGTCCAGCCAAAGACTACCTTGACATCGCTGGTGAAATTCTCTTGAACGACCATGAGGGTGAAAATCTCAAGATTGCTCATGTGGATGAAAAGATGGGTGCTCTTTCTATGAATGCAGGCGTCTTCCGCTTCGATGAAACAAGTGCTGACAATACCATTGCCCTTAATATCCGCTATCCAAAAGGAACAAGTCCAGAACAAATCAAGTCAATCCTTGAAAACTTGCCAGTTGCTTCTGTTAGCCTTTCTGAACATGGTCATACGCCTCACTATGTGCCAATGGAAGATCCACTTGTGCAAACCTTGTTGAATGTTTATGAAAAACAAACTGGTCTTAAAGGTCACGAGCAAGTCATCGGTGGTGGAACCTTTGGTCGCTTGCTAGAACGAGGTGTTGCCTATGGTGCCATGTTCCCAGACTCAATTGACACCATGCACCAAGCCAATGAATTTATCGCCTTGGATGATCTCTTCCGAGCAGCAGCAATCTATGCCGAAGCTATTTACGAATTGATCAAATAAAACGATAGAAGTCTGAGATTGTATGCTTGGACTTCTTTTTGGAGGGAAAGTAGATGTCTCAAATTGAAAGAATCAAACAGGCTATTATGGCAGATCCGCAGAATGCCAGCTATACAGAGCGTGACATTGAGCCTCTCTTTGCAGCGCCAAAGACTGCTCGCATCAATATCATCGGTCAGGCACCTGGACTTAAAACCCAAGAAGCAGGCCTTTACTGGAAGGACAAAAGTGGTGATCGTTTGCGAGACTGGCTTGGCGTGGATGAAGATACTTTTTACAATTCAGGTTATTTTGCAGTTCTGCCTATGGATTTCTACTTTCCAGGGCATGGCAAGTCAGGTGATTTACCACCGCGAGCTGGCTTTGCTGAAAAATGGCATCCACAGCTCTTGCAAGAATTACCAGATATTCAATTGACCCTCTTGATTGGGCAATATGCCCAGGCCTACTATTTAAAGGAGAAAATCAGTGGTAAGGTGACAGAACGGGTAAAACACTACCAGAACTACTTGCCAACCTATTTTCCACTAGTTCACCCCTCACCGCGAAATCAAATCTGGATGGCCAAAAATCCTTGGTTTGAGTCAGAAGTGGTGCCGGATTTGAAAAAAAGAATTAAAACTATTTTAGGAGAAAAAGAATGAAAGAAATAGCCTTTGACGCATTTTACCAGCTTTACCAAAATGACCAACTTTCTTTAGTGGACGTGAGAGAAGTGGATGAGTTTGAAGCTCTTCATTTAGAAGGTGCTCAGAATCTTCCTCTGAGTCAACTGACTGATACCTATGATCAATTGGACAAGGACCAGTTACATTATGTTATTTGTAAATCTGGAATGAGATCGGCGCGTGCTTGCCAATTCTTATCAGAACAAGGTTATGAGGTTATCAATGTACAAGGTGGCATGATGGCCTTTGAAGAACTTTAAACATTAGAATTTTCTCCTGCTTGGTGTGGACTGGGTAGGAGAATTTTATTTTTAGACAATTCTCATTTTTAAGAATCTTGAAAACATTCAATATTTACTTCGTGAAGCTTTTTTCATACTCCTATTCATGATATACTAGGTCAGTATTTTATAAATATGAAGGAGATTTACATGGCTAAAAAAGGTGCCCTAACAGGTTTACTCCTGTTTGGAATATTTTTTGGTGCGGGGAACTTGATTTTTCCGCCTTCTCTGGGTGCTCTATCTGGAGAACATTTTCTTCCTGCTATCGCAGGTTTTGTCTTTTCAGGCGTCGGTATCGCCGTCTTGACCCTTATTATTGGAACGCTCAATCCTAAAGGATATATCTACGAGATTTCAACAAAGATAGCGCCTTGGTTTGCGACTCTTTACCTCTCAGTTCTTTACTTGTCAATTGGCCCATTCTTTGCCATCCCACGTACAGCTACAACAGCTTACGAAGTAGGGATTAGCCCCCTTCTGTCGGATGCGAATAAAGGTCTAGGTTTGATTGTCTTCACTCTTCTTTACTTTGCGGCAGCCTATTTAATTTCGCTTAATCCATCAAAAATTTTGGACCGTATCGGCCGTGTTTTAACACCAGTCTTTGCGATTTTGATTGTTATCTTGGTTGTTCTGGGAGCTATCAAATATGGTGGAACAAGTCCTCAAGCTGCGTCAGCTGCTTATCAAGCTTCTGCATTTGGTACAGGTTTCCTAGAAGGTTATAACACCTTGGATGCCCTTGCTTCAGTTGCCTTTAGTGTAATCGCAGTTCAAACCTTGAAGCAACTTGGATTTTCAAGTAAGAAAGAATACATTTCGACTATTTGGGTTGTTGGTATCGTTGTTGCCCTTGCCTTCAGCGCTCTTTACATCGGTTTAGGTTTCCTTGGAAATCATTTCCCAGTACCAGCTGAAGCGATGAAGGGTGGAACGCCAGGTGTTTATATCTTGTCACAAGCGACTCAAGAAATCTTTGGTTCAACAGCTCAACTCTTCCTTGCAGCTATGGTTACTGTAACCTGCTTCACAACAACAGTTGGTCTAATTGTGTCAACAGCGGAGTTCTTTAACGGACGTTTCCCACAAATCAGCTACAAGATTTATGCAACAGTCTTTACCTTGATTGGATTTGCCATTGCAAATCTTGGTTTGAGTGCAATTATCAAGTACTCAATTCCAGTACTAGTTATCTTGTATCCAATCACGATTGCCATCGTCATGATTGTCATTGTCAACAAATTCGTGTCTCTTTCAAAACCAGGCATGCAGTTGACAATTGCTGTTGTTACAGCCATTGCCATTGCAAATGTATTAGGAAGCTCATTTAAGGTTGATTTTCTTGCAAATCTTGTCAGCGCTCTTCCTTTTGCCAAGGCGTCACTCCCATGGTTGGTACCAGCCATTGTCGGAATCTTGCTCTCATTGGTTCTACCAAACAAGCAAGAAAGTGATGTTTTTGAAATGGAATAATCACTAATACTCTTCGAAAATCAAATTCAAACCGCGTCAACGTCGCCTTGTCGTACTCAAGTACAGCCCGCGGCTAGTTTCCTAGTTTGCTCTTTGATTTTCATTGAGTATAAAATCACTTTTGTAGCCAAGTCTACAGGGGTGATTTTCTTTTTTTATCCGATGATAAATGTGTTATAATAGGTAGCAAAAGAGGTGAAGAAATGAATCAAACAGTAGAATATATGAAAGAACTGACAGCCATCGCATCGCCAACGGGCTTCACTCGTGAGATTTCAGACTATTTAGTCAAGACACTAGAAGCTTTTGGTTACCAGCCAGTTCGTACAGCCAAGGGCGGTGTCAATGTGACTATCAAAGGTCAAAATGATGAGCAACAACGCTATGTGACTGCCCATGTAGATACGCTGGGGGCTATTGTCCGTGCTGTAAAACCAGATGGCCGTCTCAAAATGGACCGTATCGGTGGTTTTCCTTGGAACATGATTGAAGGAGAAAACTGTACCGTTCATGTAGCTAGCACAGGTCAAAAGGTATCAGGAACCATCCTTATCCACCAAACTTCTTGCCATGTCTACAAGGATGCAGGAACTGCAGAACGCACGCAGGACAATATGGAAGTGCGTTTGGATGCAAAAGTAACTAATGAAAAAGAAACTCGTGTCTTGGGAATTGAAGTCGGTGATTTTATCAGCTTTGACCCACGAACTGTCGTGACAGAGACAGGCTTTATCAAATCTCGTCATTTGGACGATAAGGTCAGTGCAGCGATTTTGCTTAACCTGCTTCGTGTTTATAAGGAAGAGAAGGTTGAATTACCCGTAACAACCCATTTTGCTTTTTCAGTTTTTGAAGAAGTAGGTCACGGTGCCAACTCTAATATTCCTGCCCAGGTAGTAGAATATCTGGCTGTGGATATGGGAGCTATGGGCGATGATCAGCAGACAGACGAGTACACAGTGTCTATCTGTGTCAAGGATGCTTCAGGTCCTTATCACTATGACTTCCGTCAACACTTGGTGGCTTTGGCGAAAGAGCAGGATATTCCATTTAAATTGGATATCTATCCATTTTATGGATCGGACGCTTCAGCAGCCATGTCTGCAGGGGCAGAGGTCAAACACGCCCTTCTTGGTGCTGGTATCGAGTCTAGCCACTCTTATGAGCGCACTCATATTGACTCGGTGGTTGCAACGGAGCGTATGGTTGATGCCTATCTTAAGAGCGCATTGGTAGACTAATATGTGCCTGATTTGCCAGAGAATTGAGCTGATCAAGGCTGGGGAAAATCCTTACTTTGTAAGAGAGTTGGAAACAGGCTATTTTGTGGTTGGAGACCACCAGTATTTTGCAGGATATAGTCTTTTTCTATCCAAAGAACATGTCACCGAATTGCACCATTTAGAAAAGGAAACGAAACTCCGTTTTCTAGAAGAAATGAGTGTGGTCCAAGAGGCAGTTGCCAAGTCTTTTGCTGCTGAGAAAATGAATATCGAACTGCTAGGAAATGGTGATGCCCATCTTCATTGGCATCTGTTTCCTAGACGAACAGGTGATATGAATGGTCACGGACTCAAGGGGCGTGGGCCAGTTTGGTGGGTTCCTTTTGAAGAAATGACAGCAGAAACCTGCCAAGCAAAACCGGATGAGATTAAAAGATTAGTCGAACGTTTATCATCAGAAGTAGATAAACTATTAGAATAAAGGAGTAGAAATGAAGAAAAGATACCTTATCTTGACAGCCTTGCTAGCCTTGAGTCTAGCAGCTTGTTCACAAGAAAAAACAAAAAATGAAGATGGCGCAGCTAAGACAGAACAAACAGCTAAAGCTGATGGAACAGCCGGCAGTAAATCTCAAGGAGCTGCTCAGAAAAAAGCAGAAGTGGTTAATAAAGGAGACTACTATAGCATACAAGGGAAATACGATGAAATCATCGTAGCCAATAAACACTACCCATTGTCTAAAGACTATAATCCAGGGGAAAATCCAGCAGCCAAGGCTGAGTTGGTCAAACTCATAAAAGCTATGCAAGAGGCAGGTTTCCCAATCAGCGATCATTACAGTGGCTTTAGAAGTTATGAAACTCAGACCAAGCTCTATCAAGATTATGTCAATCAAGATGGGAAAGAAGCTGCCGACCGTTATTCTGCTCGTCCTGGCTATAGCGAACACCAGACAGGCTTAGCCTTTGATGTGATTGGGACAAATGGTGATTTGGTGACAGAAGAGAAGGCGGCACAATGGCTCTTGGACCATGCTGCTGATTATGGCTTTGTTGTCCGTTATCTCAAAGGTAAGGAAAAGGAAACAGGCTATATGGCTGAGGAATGGCACCTTCGTTATGTCGGAAAAGAAGCTAAAGAAATTGCTGAGACTGGTCTCAGCTTGGAAGAATACTATGGCTTTGAAGGCGGAGATTACGTCGATTAAAAAATAAACTTTTCTCTTGCAATTCCAGATAAATAGTGTATAATAGATGGGTATGTGAAAAGCATACTTGTGGGAGGTAAAAATCTCTAATTACCGCCAAAACCACAAAGGAGGATTTAAAAATGGCTAAAAAAGTCGAAAAACTTGTAAAATTGCAAATCCCTGCTGGTAAAGCTACACCAGCTCCACCAGTTGGACCTGCTCTTGGTCAAGCTGGTATCAACATCATGGGATTCACAAAAGAGTTCAACGCTCGTACAGCTGACCAAGCTGGTATGATCATTCCAGTTGTTATCTCAGTTTACGAAGATAAATCATTTACTTTCATCACTAAAACACCACCAGCCGCTGTTCTTTTGAAAAAAGCTGCAGGTGTTGAAAAAGGATCAGGTACACCTAACAAAACTAAAGTTGCTACAGTTACTCGTGCGCAAGTACAAGAAATTGCAGAAACTAAGATGCCAGATTTGAACGCAGCAAACGTAGAGTCTGCAATGCGTATGATCGAAGGTACTGCTCGTTCTATGGGATTCACTGTTGTTGACTAATCAATAACACAGTAGAAAATCTCACAGCAGTCTATTAGTTACTTTCATACTAGGCAAGTGACTGAAGCTTGTACTTGGGTACAGCAAGGGAACTTAAGGCCGTAGGAAAAGAATCTAATAGACTGAAAACCCGCAAGACTTCATCATTTCGAGAAGTGACGTGGGAGATGAAAATCGATTGAACCACTTACAAGGAGAATAGAAAATGGCTAAAAAAAGCAAACAACTTCGTGCTGCTCTTGAGAAAATCGACAGCACAAAAGCATACAGCGTAGAAGAAGCTGTAGCACTTGCAAAAGAAACTAACTTTGCAAAATTTGACGCAACTGTAGAAGTTGCTTACAACTTGAACATCGACGTTAAAAAAGCTGACCAACAAATCCGTGGAGCAATGGTATTGCCAAACGGTACTGGTAAAACTTCACGCGTTCTTGTTTTTGCACGTGGTGCAAAAGCTGAAGAAGCAAAAGCTGCTGGTGCAGACTTTGTTGGTGAAGATGACCTTGTTGCTAAAATCAACGACGGTTGGTTGGACTTCGACGTAGTTATCGCTACGCCTGACATGATGGCTCTTGTTGGACGTCTTGGACGTGTCCTTGGACCACGTAACTTGATGCCAAACCCTAAAACTGGTACTGTAACAATGGATGTTGCTAAAGCAGTTGAAGAGTCTAAAGGTGGTAAAATCACTTACCGTGCTGACCGTGCAGGTAACGTTCAAGCAATCATCGGTAAAGTATCATTTGAAGCTGAAAAATTGGTTGAAAACTTTAAAGCTTTCAACGAAACAATCCAAAAAGCAAAACCAGCTACAGCTAAAGGAACTTACGTAACAAACTTGACTATCACAACTACTCAAGGTGTTGGTATCAAAGTTGACGTAAACTCACTTTAATCAGTAGTATATAAACAAAGGCGAGTACGAAAGTGCTCGTTTTTGTGTGTGAGTTATAGTTTAGATAAAAATAGTTATCTTAATTTAGCTCATAGAGTGAGTAGCAAATGAAATACTGTTTCCTCTTCTTCTTTCACAGAAAATATGGTATAATAGAGAGTAAAAACTTTGAAAGAAAGAAAAAGATGAATTTAAAAGATTATATTGCCACAATTGAAAATTATCCAAAGGAAGGCATCACCTTCCGTGATATCAGTCCTTTGATGGCTGATGGAAATGCTTATAGCTACGCTGTTCGTGAAATCGTTCAGTACGCTACTGACAAGAAAATCGACATGATTGTAGGTCCTGAAGCTCGTGGATTTATCGTGGGTTGTCCAGTTGCTTTTGAGTTGGGAATTGGTTTTGCCCCTGTTCGTAAGCCGGGTAAATTACCACGTGAAGTCATTTCTGCTGACTATGAAAAAGAGTACGGTGTTGATACCTTGACTATGCACGCGGATGCCATTAAGCCAGGTCAACGTGTTCTTATCGTAGACGACCTCTTGGCGACAGGTGGAACTGTTAAGGCGACCATCGAGATGATTGAAAAACTTGGCGGTGTTGTGGCAGGTTGTGCCTTCCTTGTTGAATTGGATGAATTGAACGGCCGTGAAAAAATCGGTGACTACGATTACAAAGTTCTCATGCATTATTAATGAAAAACAGTCCCTAGGGCTGTTTTCTCTACATTAGGATATAAAAATAGACTATAGCTAGTTAGAGAAAAACTATAATTGAAAACTATATCTTCTTGCAGTATAATAAAAGGACTAAGTGTTTGAGTTTTGACTTCAAACACATGCAATTATTCCTGAAAGAGTACAGTTAGGAGAGGGTTATGCCGATTCGAATTGATAAAAAATTGCCAGCTGTTGAGATTTTACGGACAGA
Source organism: Streptococcus pseudopneumoniae (assembly GCF_001074825.1). Taxonomy (GTDB): domain Bacteria; phylum Bacillota; class Bacilli; order Lactobacillales; family Streptococcaceae; genus Streptococcus; species Streptococcus pseudopneumoniae_C. The sequence goes on along the minus strand of NZ_JUPG01000181.1, from coordinate 51,861 downwards.
GAATATCTTTGTCATGGATGATCAACGTGCTGCCCACCAAGATATCCGTCCCTTGAAGATTTTAATCTTAAATCTCATGCCACAAAAAATGGTCACAGAGACTCAATTGTTGCGCCATTTGGCCAATACACCCCTGCAACTGGATATTGATTTCCTCTATATGGAAAGCCACCGTTCTAAAACAACTCGCTCAGAGCACATGGAGACTTTCTATAAAACTTTTCCTGAAGTCAAGGATGAGTATTTTGACGGGATGATTATCACAGGGGCTCCAGTTGAGCATTTACCATTTGAGGAAGTGGACTATTGGGAGGAATTCAGTCAGGTGCTTGAGTGGTCCAAGACCCATGTCTATTCGACCCTTCATATCTGTTGGGGGGCTCAGGCTGGGCTTTATCTGCGTTATGGGGTTGAAAAATACCAGATGGACAGTAAGTTATCGGGTATCTATCCTCAGGACACCTTAAAGGAAGGTCATCTTCTCTTTAGGGGCTTTGACGATAGTTACGTATCTCCTCATTCTCGGCATACGGAGATTTCTAAGGAAGAGATCTTAAACAAAACCAATCTCGAGATTTTATCAGAAGGACCTCAGGTTGGGGTTTCGATTTTGGCCAGTCGTGATTTACGTGAAATTTATAGTTTTGGGCATTTGGAATATGACCGTGATACCTTAGCAAAAGAGTATTTCCGAGATCGTGATGCAGGTTTGGATCCTCATATTCCAGAAAATTACTTTAAGGATAATGATGTCAACCAGACACCTTGTCTTTGTTGGTCTTCATCAGCAGCCCTATTTTTCAGTAACTGGGTAAACTATGCTGTCTATCAGGAGACGCCTTTTGACTGGAGAAAGATAGAAGATGATGCATCTGCATATGGGTATTTATAAGAGGAATTATGACATATTTAGACGCTTTTAAATCAGGGAACTTGGTTTTACCGAGTGCCCTGCTCTTGCATTTTAAGGAACTCTTTCCTTCCAGCGACGATTTTCTGGTCTGGCAATTTTTCTATTTGCAAAATACGACAGGTTTGGAAGAAATGTCGCCAAGTCAGATTGCTGAAAGGATTGGCAAGGAAATTTCGGATGTCAACCAATCCATTTCCAACTTGACAGAGAGGGGACTTATCCAATATCGTACTATCGAATTAAATGGCGAAATTGAATTGCTCTTTGATGCTAGTCTAGCCTTGGAACGTTTGGATGACTTGCTTGGAGCTAGCTCTTCGAGTTCAGACCAGTTGACCCCTCAAAATCAACTCAAGGATTTGGTGGAAACCTTCCAGCAGGAGCTGGGACGCTTGTTGACGCCTTTTGAAATCGAGGATTTGACTAAGACCCTTAAGGAAGATGGAACCAGTGCTGACTTGATTAAGGAAGCTCTTCGTGAAGCTGTTTTGAATGGCAAACCAAACTGGAAGTACATTCAGGCGATTTTGAGAAACTGGCGCCATGAAGGCATCAAAAGTGTGGCTCAAATCGAGGCTAAACGGGCAGAGAGAGAAGCAAGCAATCCTCAGTTGACACAGGTATCGGCAGATTTCATAAATGCTATGGACCTCTGGAAGGATTAATCCATGTCAGTAGGCTTGAAATTTGAGTAAGATTTGCAAGCTGTGTCTAATTGTGATAAAATAAATAGAAAATAAATTGAAAAAAGAGGTATGTGAAATGTCACGTAAACCATTTATCGCTGGTAACTGGAAAATGAACAAAAATCCAGAAGAAGCTAAAGCATTCGTTGAAGCAGTTGCATCAAAACTTCCTTCATCAGATCTTGTTGAAGCAGGTATCGCAGCTCCAGCTCTTGATTTGACAACTGTTCTTGCTGCTGCTAAAGGTTCAAACCTTAAAGTTGCTGCTCAAAACTGCTACTTTGAAAATGCAGGTGCTTTCACTGGTGAAACAAGCCCACAAGTTTTGAAAGAAATCGGTACTGACTACGTTGTTATCGGTCACTCAGAACGCCGTGACTACTTCCATGAAACTGACGAAGATATCAACAAAAAAGCAAAAGCAATCTTTGCAAACGGTATGCTTCCAATCATCTGTTGTGGTGAGTCACTTGAAACTTACGAAGCTGGTAAAGCTGCTGAATTCGTAGGTGCTCAAGTATCTGCTGCATTGGCTGGATTGACGGCTGACCAAGTTGCTGCATCAGTTATCGCTTACGAGCCAATCTGGGCTATCGGTACTGGTAAATCAGCTTCACAAGACGACGCACAAAAAATGTGTAAAGTTGTTCGTGACGTTGTAGCTGCTGACTTTGGTCAAGAAGTTGCAGACAAAGTTCGTGTTCAATACGGTGGTTCTGTTAAACCTGAGAACGTTGCTTCATACATGGCTTGTCCGGACGTTGACGGTGCCCTTGTTGGTGGTGCGTCACTTGAGGCTGAAAGCTTCTTGGCTTTGCTTGACTTTGTAAAATAATTAGTAAGTAGCAAAAGCTAGGTGGAACAGCATTGAGATGTCTGTTCCATTTTTTATAGGAGAGGAAAGATTGAAAACAAAGATTGGAAAAATTGGATTAGCAAGTATCTTTTTACTAGGCTTGGCAGTTAGTCATGTTGCTGCAAATGAAACTGAAGTGAAAGCATCTTCGGAAGAAAGTAGCATCCAGACTTCTTCTAGTAAGGCTGAGGAAAAGAAATCAGAAACGACGACAAGTCAAAAAGAGGAAGAGAAAAAGGAAGAAGCTAAAGAGACACGAGCTAGTAGTCAAAAAGAGGAAAGCAAATCAACTTCCACATCGGCACACTGGGAAGGCGACTTCTATGTAAAGGCAGATGGGTCAAAAGCTAAGAGTGAGTGGATTTTCGATACTAGCTACAATAGCTGGTTCTATATAAAAGCAGATGGTCGTTATGCCCAAAAAGAATGGCATGGAAACTACTACCTCAAAGCGGGTGGTTACATGGCTAAAAATGAGTGGGTTTACGATAACAATTATAAGAGCTGGTTCTACCTCAAGGCTGATGGTTCTTATGCAAATCAAGAATGGCAGAAAATTAATGGCAAATGGTACTATTTCAAGAAATGGGGTTATATGGCTAAAAGTCAGTGGCAAGGAAATTATTTCTTGAATGGTCAAGGTGCCATGATGCAGAACGAATGGCTTTACGATAATCATTATAAGACTTGGTTCTACCTTAAGTCCGATGGTTCTTATGCTAATGAGCAGTGGCAAAAGGTAGATGGCAAGTGGTACTATTTCAAGAAGTGGGGTTACATGGCTAAAGATGAGTGGCAGGGTAACTACTATTTGACAGAAAGTGGTGCTATGGCTACTGGTGAATTAGTCATGAATGATGCTCGCTATATTTTTTCTGACTCAGGTGAGTTAAAAGAAAAGAAAGACTTGAATGTTGGCTGGGTTCATCGAAATGGTAGACGTTATTTCTTTAACCATCGTGAAGAACAAGTTGGGACTGATCAAGTTAAAAAGGTTATCGATGTTAGCGAGCACAATGGTCGTATCAGTGACTGGAAGAAAGTCATCGATGATAATGGAGTAGATGGTGTTATTGTTCGTTTGGGTTATAGTGGTGTAGAAGATAAAGAACTGGCTCATAATATTCAAGAACTTAATCGTTTGGGTATTCCTTATGGTGTCTATCTTTACACCTATGCAGAAAATGAGACCGATGCTGAGAATGATGCCAATCAGACGATTGAACTCTTGAAAAAATATAATATGAACTTGTCTTATCCTATCTACTACGATGTTGAGAACTGGGAATATGTAAATAAGACCAAGAGAGCTCCAAGTGATACTGGAACTTGGGTCAAGATTATCAACAAGTATATGGCAACAATGAAACAGGCTGGGTATCAAAATGTGAAAGTTTATAGTTATCGTCAACTCTTGCAAACTCGTTTGAATCATCCAGATATTTTACAACATGTCAACTGGGTTGCAGCCTATACGGATGCACTTGATTGGAATAATCCTCACTATTCAGGTGAAAAAGGATGGCAATATACTTCATCTGAATACTTAAAAGGAATTCGTGGTCGTGTTGATGTCAGCGTTTGGTATTAAGATATAAAGTTGAGAAAGGAGTGTGCAAGAAAATTGCATCCTCTTTTTCTTTGCTTTACTGAAGAAAAGGGACATGAAATTGAATCAAAAAAACTCTACAGAATTCTTAAATTATCAGTCTATTGCAACTTTTCTCATGTGAGTCTTTTGGCTTGCTATTGGTTTTTCTTAGTAGTATACTAAGGTAGTAATCATTAAGAAGTGGTTACAAAAAATAATGAATGAGGTAAAAACAATGGTAGAATTGAAAAAAGAAGCAGTAAAAGACGTAACATCATTAACAAAAGCAGCACCAGTAGCATTGGCAAAAACAAAGGAAGTCTTGAACCAAGCTGTTGCTGATTTGTACGTAGCCCACGTTGCTTTGCATCAAGTACACTGGTACATGCGTGGTCGTGGTTTCCTTGTATGGCATCCAAAAATGGATGAGTACATGGATGCTCTTGATGGTCAATTGGATGAAATTAGCGAACGCTTGATTACACTTGGAGGAAGCCCATTCTCTACGTTGACAGAATTCCTTCAAAATAGTGAAATCGAAGAAGAAGCTGGTGAATACCGCAATGTTGAAGAAAGCTTGGAACGTGTCCTTGTTATCTACCGTTACTTGTCAGAACTCTTCCAAAAAGGTTTGGATGTTACTGATGAAGAGGGTGACGATGTGACAAACGGTATCTTTGCAGATGCTAAAACTGAAACGGATAAAACAATCTGGATGCTTGCTGCAGAACTTGGACAAGCACCTGGTTTGTAAGAAATAAGGCAACATAGATAAATCTGTAGGAAATTTCTTACAGATTTTTTCTATTCTGTAGGCTATTCCAAACCAGTCTTTTTTTGAGTTTTTTGATAAAATAGTACTATCAGTGAAAAGGATGGAAGCATGACTAAGAAAATCGTAGCTATTTGGGCCCAGGATGAAGAGGGTGTGATTGGTAAGGACAATCGTCTGCCTTGGCATTTGCCAGCAGAATTACAACACTTCAAAGAAACAACTCTGAATCATGCTATCTTGATGGGGCGTGTGACCTTTGATGGGATGGGGCGTCGCTTGCTTCCAAAACGGGAGACCTTGATTTTGACGCGTAATTCTGAAGAAAAGATAGACGGGGTTACTACTTTTTATGATGTTCAGTCTGTCTTGGACTGGTATCAGGCTCAAGATAAGAATCTTTATATTATAGGTGGAAAGCAGATTTTTCAGGCTTTTGAACCCTATTTGGATGAAGTAATTGTCACTCAAATCCATGCTCGGGTGGAGGGAGATACCTATTTCCCTGAAGAGTTTGACTTGTCCCTTTTTGAGACAGTTTCAAGCAAATCCTATACTAAAGATGAGAAAAATCCTTATGATTTTACCATCCAATACCGCAAGAGAAAGGAAGTCTAATGGAACGTAGTATATTTGGTTTTTTCACAGCCATGCTGTGTTTGGTCTGCTTGCTTGCTGGAGCACAGGCTTTTCGTAAAAAGCGTTATGGACTTTCTGTCCTGCTCTTGTTAAATGCCTTTACCAATTTGGTCAATAGTATCCATGCTTTTTACATGACCTTATTTTAGATAGAATGACAGTATAGAATAGAACGGAAGGAAATCATGCCTACAAATAGGAATAATGATATGATGGTTTATTGCTCATTTTGTGGCAAAAGCCAAGAAGAAGTACAAAAAATAATCGCAGGCAACAACGCCTTTATCTGCAATGAATGTGTGGAGTTAGCCCAGGAAATTATTCGTGAGGAGTTGGCTGAGGAAGTTTTAGCAGACTTGTCTGAGGTACCAAAACCAATCGAACTCCTCCATATCTTGAACCATTATGTAATCGGTCAAGATCGTGCCAAGCGTGCCTTGGCAGTGGCGGTTTACAACCACTACAAACGTATCAATTTCCACGATACGCGTGAAGAGTCAGAAGATGTGGATTTGCAGAAGTCAAACATTTTGATGATTGGCCCAACTGGTTCAGGGAAAACTTTCCTTGCTCAGACCTTGGCTAAGAGCTTGAATGTACCTTTTGCGATTGCGGATGCAACAGCTCTTACTGAGGCTGGTTATGTGGGTGAGGATGTGGAAAATATTCTCCTCAAACTCTTGCAGGCTGCTGACTTTAACATCGAACGTGCAGAGCGCGGGATTATCTACGTGGATGAAATTGACAAGATTGCTAAGAAAAGCGAGAACGTATCTATCACACGTGACGTTTCTGGTGAAGGGGTGCAACAAGCCCTTCTCAAGATTATCGAGGGAACCGTTGCTAGCGTGCCACCTCAAGGTGGACGCAAGCATCCACAACAAGAGATGATTCAAGTGGATACCAAAAATATCCTCTTCATCGTGGGTGGTGCATTTGATGGCATTGAAGAAATTGTTAAACAACGTTTGGGTGAAAAAATCATCGGATTTGGTCAAAATAACAAGGCGATTGACGAAAACAGCTCCTACATGCAGGAAATCATCGCAGAAGATATTCAAAAATTTGGTATTATTCCAGAGTTAATTGGACGCTTGCCAGTCTTTGCTGCTCTTGAGCAATTGACCGTTGATGACCTGGTTCGCATCTTGAAAGAGCCAAGAAATGCTTTGGTGAAACAATACCAAACCTTGCTTTCTTATGATGATGTCGAGTTGGAATTTGACGACGAAGCTCTTCAAGAGATTGCCAATAAAGCCATTGAACGCAAGACAGGGGCGCGTGGACTTCGCTCCATCATCGAAGAAACCATGCTAGATGTTATGTTTGAAGTACCGAGTCAGGAAAATGTGAAATTGGTCCGCATCACAAAAGAAGCTGTCGATGGAACGGATAAACCAATCCTAGAAACAGCCTAGAGGAGACTATGGAACTTAATACACACAATGCTGAAATCTTGCTCAGTGCAGCTAATAAATCCCACTATCCGCAGGATGAACTGCCAGAGATTGCCTTAGCAGGGCGTTCAAATGTTGGTAAGTCCAGCTTTATCAACACTATGCTCAATCGCAAGAATCTCGCTCGTACATCAGGAAAACCTGGTAAAACCCAGCTTCTCAACTTCTTTAATATCGACGACAAGATGCGCTTTGTGGATGTACCGGGTTATGGCTATGCCCGTGTTTCCAAAAAGGAACGTGAAAAGTGGGGGCGCATGATTGAGGAGTACTTAACGACTCGGGAAAATCTCCGTGCAGTAGTCAGTCTAGTTGACCTCCGTCATGACCCGTCAGCAGATGATGTACAGATGTACGAATTTCTCAAGTATTACGAGATTCCGGTTATCATCGTTGCGACCAAGGCGGACAAGATTCCTCGTGGTAAATGGAACAAGCATGAATCAGCAATCAAAAAGAAATTAAACTTTGACCCAAGTGACGATTTTATCCTCTTTTCATCTGTCAGTAAGGCAGGGATGGACCAAGCTTGGGATGCAATCTTAGAAAAATTGTGAGGTAAAGAAAATGGCAAAAACAATTCATACAGACAAAGCTCCAAAGGCTATCGGACCATATGTTCAAGGAAAAATCGTTGGCAACCTTTTGTTTGCTAGTGGTCAAGTTCCCCTCTCTCCTGAAACTGGGGAAATCGTTGGAGAAACCATTCAAGAACAGACAGAACAAGTCTTGAAAAACATTGGTGCTATTTTGGCAGAAGCAGGAACAGACTTTGACCATGTTGTCAAAACAACTTGCTTCTTGAGCGATATGAACGACTTTGTTCCTTTTAATGAGGTTTACCAAACGGCCTTTAAAGAGGAATTTCCAGCTCGTTCAGCTGTGGAGGTAGCTCGTCTTCCTCGTGATGTAAAAGTCGAAATTGAAGTCATCGCAGAGATTGGATAAGCTAGTTGAAGTTTGGTTCTGCCAAACTTCTTTTGATATAAGGAGAAAAAGATGACAAAGAAACAACTTCACTTGGTGATTGTGACAGGGATGAGTGGTGCAGGCAAAACTGTGGCCATTCAGTCCTTCGAGGATCTAGGTTATTTTACCATTGATAATATGCCACCAGCCCTCTTGCCTAAGTTTTTGCAGTTGGTTGAAACCAAAGATGATGATCATAAGTTGGCCTTGGTAGTGGATATGCGTAGCCGTTCTTTCTTCTTAGAGATTCAAACTGTTTTGGATGAGTTGGAAAATAAGGAAGAACTGGACTTTAAAATTCTCTTTTTGGATGCAGCTGATAAGGAATTGGTGGCGCGTTACAAGGAAACCAGACGGAGTCACCCGCTAGCGGCAGATGGTCGTATTTTGGATGGAATCAAGCTGGAACGTGAACTCTTGGCACCTTTGAAAAATATGAGCCAAAATGTGGTGGATACAACTGAACTCACTCCACGTGAACTGCGTAAAACCATTGCAGAGCAGTTTTCAGATCAAGAGCAAGCCCAGTCTTTCCGTATCGAAGTCATGTCTTTTGGTTTTAAATATGGAATCCCGATTGATGCAGATTTAGTCTTCGATGTGCGCTTTTTGCCAAATCCATATTACCTTCCAGAACTGAGAAACCAAACGGGTGTGGATGAACCTGTTTATGATTATGTCATGAACCATCCTGAGTCAGAAGACTTTTATCAACATTTATTGGCCTTGATTGAGCCGATTTTACCAAGTTATCAAAAGGAAGGGAAGTCAGTTTTGACTATTGCCATGGGATGTACGGGTGGACAACACCGTAGTGTGGCCTTTGCTAAACGCTTGGCGCAAGACTTATCCAAGAATTGGCCTGTCAATGAAGGGCATCGCGACAAAGACCGAAGAAAGGAAACGGTAAACCGTTCATGAGAAAACCAAAGATAACGGTGATTGGTGGAGGGACTGGGATCCCCGTCATTCTAAAAAGTCTGCGGGAAAAAGATGTGGAAATCGCTGCTATCGTGACGGTGGCAGATGATGGTGGTTCTTCAGGTGAACTCCGAAAAAATATGCAGCAGTTGACACCGCCAGGCGATCTTCGCAATGTCCTTGTAGCTATGTCGGATATGCCTAAGTTTTATGAGAAAGTCTTTCAGTATCGATTTTCTGAGGATGCCGGAGCCTTTGCTGGTCATCCGCTGGGAAATCTCATTATTGCAGGTCTGTCAGAAATGCAGGGTTCGACCTATAATGCCATGCAGTTGCTGAGTAAATTTTTCCATACAACAGGCAAGATTTATCCTTCAAGTGACCATCCTTTGACTCTTCATGCAGTCTTTCAGGATGGGACGGAAGTAGCTGGCGAGAGTCATATTGCAGACCATCCGGGCATGATTGACCATGTCTATGTGACCAATACTCTCAATGATGATATACCTCTGGCTAGCCGTCGAGTAGTGCAGACCATTCTTGAAAGTGACATGATTGTCCTAGGGCCAGGTTCCCTCTTTACCTCTATTTTGCCCAATATTGTCATTAAGGAAATTGGTCGAGCGCTTTTGGAAACAAAAGCAGAAATAGCTTATGTCTGCAATATCATGACCCAACGTGGGGAGACGGAACACTTTACAGATAGTGATCACGTGGAAGTCTTGCATCGTCACCTTGGCCGACCTTTTATTGATACTGTCTTGGTGAATATCGAAAAAGTGCCTCAGGAATATATGAATTCCAACCGTTTTGATGAATACTTGGTGCAGGTGGAGCATGACTTTTCTGGTCTTTGTAAGCAAGTTCCACGTGTGATTTCATCTAACTTCCTTCGCCTGGAAAATGGAGGAGCCTTCCACGATGGGGATTTGATTGTGGATGAGTTGATGCGGATTATACAGGTGAGAAAATGAGTTTCACAGTAGCAGTAAAAGAAGAAATCCTAGGTCAACACCATCTGAGCCGGCATGAATTATCTGCCATTATCAAGATGTCTGGTAGTATCGGTCTCTCAACTTCGGGTTTGACCTTATCTGTCGTGACAGAAAATGCCAAACTGGCTCGTCACCTCTATGAGTCCTTTCTCCATTTCTATGAAATCAAATCAGAGATTCGCCATCACCAAAGGAGCAATCTTCGCAAGAATCGGGTCTATACTGTTTTTACAGATGAAAAGGTACAGGACTTGCTGAGTGATTTGCACTTGGCGGACTCCTTCTTTGGCCTGGAAACAGGCATTGATGAGGCAATTTTATCGGATGAGGAAGCAGGCCGTGCTTATCTCTGTGGTGCTTTCTTGGCAAATGGGAGTATTCGTGACCCTGAATCAGGTAAGTACCAGTTGGAAATCAGTTCTGTTTATCTAGACCACGCGCAAGGGATTGCCTCTCTTCTCCAGCAATTTTTACTGGATGCTAAGGTGCTTGAGCGCAAAAAGGGGGCTGTGACCTATCTCCAGCGTGCCGAAGATATTATGGACTTCTTGATTGTCATCGGAGCTATGCAGGCGCGCGATGATTTTGAGAGAGTAAAGATTTTGCGGGAAACTCGTAATGACCTCAATCGGGCCAACAATGCCGAGACAGCTAATATCGCTCGGACAGTTTCTGCCAGCATGAAGACCATCAACAATATCAGTAAAATCAAAGATATTATGGGCTTAGAAAATCTGCCAGTGGATTTGCAGGAAGTAGCGCAGTTGCGGATTCAGCACCCAGATTACTCTATCCAGCAGTTAGCAGATAGCCTCAGCACCCCTCTGACCAAAAGTGGTGTCAACCACAGACTCAGAAAGATAAATAAATTAGCCGATGAACTATAAAACCACGAATCCTATGTGACTCGTGGTTCTTTTTTATAAACTGGTTGAGTGTTTTGGTTGTACTTTTTGCTCAGGGTCGATGTAGTTGATGGCATTGTTGACAGCAGTTGGAGCTTCTCCCAGTCCTGTCGCAATCAGGTCAATTTTTCCATCATAGTAGCAGCAGTCACCGATAGCATAGATACCTGCTTGACTGGATTCTTGCTTGCTGTTGACGATAATCTTGTGGCGGTTGAGGTCGAGCCCCCAGTTTTTGAGGTTACCGACAGAAGATTTGAAACCATAGTTGACAAAGAGGTGGTCTAGGTCAATCGTTTCGGTTTCATCAGATTTAACTTTTGTGATTTCAAGTTTATCAAGCGTTTTTCCATCTCCAAGGAGTTGGCTAGGGACGAATGGGGTATTGATGGTTACAGATGATTCTTGCAAGGCTTGGACACTGTGTTCCAAGGCACGGAAATTATCTCTGCGGTGGACAAGGGTAGTTGGCGCAATTTTTTCAAAAGCCAAAGCCCAATCCACAGCTGAGTCTCCCCCACCAAGAATCGTCACTTTCTTACCAGCGTATTGCTGAATGTTGGAAACGTGGTAGTGGATATTTTCATAGCCTTCAACGCCTTCTAGTTCCAGAGGACGTGGTTTGAAGGCACCGCCACCCATAGCTATGATAACTGTTTTAGTCAGGTGACTACCTTTAGAAGTTGTAATGGCAAATCCTTCTTCTTGTTTTTCAATCTCAAGAACCGTTTCATTGAGATGAATAGGGGTATCAAAGCCGTTTAGTTGCTCAATCAAGCGGTTGGTCAATTCTTCTCCAGTCAAATTTGGGAAACCTGGTACGTCTAGGATTTCCTTTTCAGGGTAGAGAATAGCAGGTTGTCCACCTAGTTGTGGAAGAGAGTCGATGATTTGGACCTTAGCTTGGCGTAGGTGGGCATAGAAGGCTGCAAAAAGCCCGACGGGACCACCACCTACAATGGTAATATCATAGAGTTGAGACATGGTTTCTCCTTTGTTTTTTCTAGTCAGTTTATTTTATCATATTTTTTCTTTAATTTAAAATGAAGTAGGATAGGGAAAAAAATGCTAGAAAAATGGTATAATAGAAAGGAACGTGTTTGGACAGAGAGGAGACAGCAGATGAACTTTCAACAATTATCCAACCTGCAATATTGGACTAGCTTGTTTTCTAGTCCTTGGAGTATTGCCGTCAATCTGTTTGATATTTTGATTGTGACCTATGTTTTGTATCGTTTTACAAAAGCGATAGCTGGTACCAAGATTATGATTTTGGTGCGTGGGGTCTTGATCTTTGTATTAGCCCAGGTTGTGGCCAATATCCTTGGTTTAACAACGATTTCTTGGTTGATTAATCAGATTATCACCTATGGAGTTATTGCTGCGGTTGTTATCTTTTCTCCAGAGATTCGGACTGGTTTGGAACGCTTGGGAAGGGCGACAGATTTTTTTTCTACTAGTCAAATTAGTGCGGAAGAGAAAATGATTCGTGCTTTTGTTAAGTCAGTTGAATATATGAGTCCTCGTAAGATTGGTGCTCTGGTTGCCATTCAACGGGTTCGGACCTTGCAAGAATATATTGCGACAGGAATTCCTTTGGATGCCAAAATTTCGGCAGAACTCCTCATCAATATTTTTATTCCCAATACCCCCCTACATGATGGAGCTGTGATTATCAGAGAAAATCGGATTGCGGTGACTTCTGCCTATTTGCCCTTGACAGAAAGTACAGGGATTTCCAAAGAATTTGGAACCAGACACCGGGCGGCTATCGGTTTATCAGAAGTATCCGATGCCTTGACTTTCATCGTCTCAGAGGAAACAGGTGGTATCTCTATTACCTACAATGGTGTCTTCAAGCATGATTTGACTCTTGAAGAATTTGAAGCAGAGCTACGAACCCTTCTTTTGCCAGCAGTTGAGGAAAAAGTCAGTTTCAAGGACCGTTTGCTAGGAGGTTGGAAATATGAGAAAAAATAGTCTATATATCATTTCATCTCTCTTTTTTGCTTGTGTCTTATTCATTTATGCAACGTCGACCAACTTTCAAAATAGCAATACCGCAAGGCAGGTAAAATCGGAAACCTACACCAATACGATAGCAAATATTCCCATCGATATTCACTATGATGATGACCAGTATTTTATTAGCGGATTTGCATCAGAGGTTTCTGTTGTGCTGACAGGAGCCAATCGTGTGACCTTGGCAAGCGAAATGCAGGAAAGTACTCGTAAGTTCAAGGTGACAGCGGATTTGACAGATGTTAGTATTGGAACGATTGAAGTTCCTTTAAACATTGAAAATCTTCCTAGTGGATTGACCGCTGTGGCAACGCCTCAAAAGATAACAGTGAAAGTTGGGAAGAAGGTTAAACGAGATGGGATGCTTGTTGTGCCACAAGTTGACCAAAGCCAGATTGATCCCAAGCTACAAATTGATAGTGTAACCGTGTCGAATGAACGCGTTTTGGTCACAACTGACCAGGAAACATTAGCTAAGATTGACAAAGTTATTGCGCTTTTACCAACCAGCGAACGCATAACAGGTAATTATAGTGGTTCAGTACCTTTGCAGGCAATCGACCGCAACGGGGTTGTCTTACCAGTAGTAATCACTCCGTTTGATACAACAATGAAGGTGACTACAAAACCAGTATCACCAAGTTCAAGCACAAGCAGTTCGTCGGAGACGTCTTCGTCAACGAAAGCAACTAGTTCAAAAACGAATTAAAAATAGAAAAAGGATTTTATAAAAATGGGTAAATATTTTGGGACTGATGGAGTCCGTGGAGAAGCTAATGTAGAACTAACGCCAGAATTGGCTTTTAAATTAGGACGTTTTGGAGGCTATGTTCTTAGTCAACATGAAACGGAAGCGCCGAAAGTCTTTGTAGGACGTGATACACGTATTTCAGGAGAAATGCTAGAATCTGCCTTGGTAGCTGGTCTTCTTTCAGTTGGGATTCACGTATACAAACTAGGCGTTCTGGCAACACCAGCAGTAGCTTACTTGGTCAAAACTGAAGGAGCAAGTGCAGGTGTCATGATTTCTGCTAGCCATAACCCAGCCCTTGATAATGGAATCAAGTTCTTTGGTGGTGATGGCTTCAAACTAGATGACGAAAAAGAAGCGGAAATTGAAGCATTACTAGATGCTGCGGAAGATACTCTTCCTCGTCCAAGTGCAGAAGGTTTGGGAACTTTGGTAGATTATCCAGAAGGTTTGCGTAAGTATGAAAGCTATCTGGTTTCAACTGGAACTCCCCTTGAAGGAATGAAGGTTGCTTTGGATACAGCCAATGGTGCAGCGTCTACAAGTGCCCGTCAAATCTTTGCAGACCTTGGTGCTCAGTTGACAGTTATCGGGGAAACACCAGATGGTCTTAACATCAATCTTAATGTTGGTTCTACACACCCAGAAGCCCTTCAAGAACTGGTCAAAGAAAGTGGTGCAGCTATCGGTTTGGCCTTTGATGGAGACAGTGACCGTTTGATTGCGGTTGATGAGAATGGCGACATCGTTGATGGTGACAAGATTATGTACATCATCGGAAAATACCTTTCTGAAAAAGGACAATTGGCTCAAAATACAATCGTGACAACTGTTATGTCTAACCTTGGTTTCCACAAGGCCTTGGACCGTGAAGGTATTAACAAGGCAGTCACTGCAGTCGGTGACCGCTACGTTGTTGAAGAAATGAGAAAATCAGGCTACAACCTTGGCGGAGAACAGTCTGGACACGTTATCTTGATGGATTACAATACCACAGGTGATGGTCAATTATCAGCTGTCCAATTGACGAAAATCATGAAAGAAACTGGTAAGAGCTTGTCAGAGCTGGCCGCAGAAGTAACCATCTATCCACAAAAATTAGTCAATATCCGAGTGGAAAATGCCATGAAGGAAAATGCCATGGAAGTGCCAGCTATCAAGGCCATCATTGAGAAGATGGAAGAAGAAATGGCAGGAAATGGCCGTATCCTTGTTCGCCCAAGTGGAACAGAGCCCCTCTTACGTGTTATGGCAGAAGCGCCTACAACAGAAGAAGTGGACTACTATGTTGATACCATCGCTGATGTAGTTCGAGCTGAAATTGGGATTGACTAAATCCTAGAAAACTAGATGAAAATAAAAATTTATGGTACAATAGCTTATAATATTGTAGCTAAGGGAGAGAGACATGAATCTTAAACGTGAACAAGAATTTGTCAGTCAGTATCATTTTGATGCGCGTAATTTTGAATGGGAAAATGAAAATGGAGCTCCTGACACTAAGGTGGATGTGAACTTCCAATTACTCCAACATGACCAAGAAAATCAAGTGACTTCCTTAATTGTCGTCTTGAGTTTTATGATTGTATTTGATAAGTTTGTCATTAGTGGAACCATTTCACAGGTGAACCATATCGATGGTCGTATTGTTAACGAACCAAGTGAATTGAACCAAGAAGAAGTGGAAACCTTGGCTCGTCCATGTTTGAACATGCTCAACCGTTTGACTTACGAAGTTACTGAAATTGCATTAGACTTACCAGGAATCAATTTGGAGTTCTAATATGAAATTAGCTGTTATCACAGATTCCTCTGCCTATCTCAGTGCAGATACCTTGCAAAGAGAAGATTTATTTGTCTTGGATATTCCTGTCAATATTGATGGTGAGGAGTATGTCGAAGGCATCAATCTGACTGCTGAGGAATTTTACCAAAAAATGGCTCAGGCTTCTGAATTGCCTAAGACCAGTCAACCAAGTATTGCCAAGTTAGATGAGATTCTAACTTCGCTTAAAGAACAAGGTTATACACATGCTTTGGGGCTTTTCCTATCTTCTGGAATTTCAGGTTTTTACCAAAATATCCAGTACATGGTCGATGATTATGAGGGCTTAACTATTGCTTTTCCAGACACTTTGATCACAAGTGCTCCTCTGGGTATCATGGTTGAAAGTGTCTTTAACTGGCGAGACCAGGGCGATGATTTTGCTATCATTCAGGATAAGCTAGCTATTCAGATTAGTCATACCTCTGCTTTCATCATGGTGGATGACTTGGACCACTTGGTTAAAGGTGGACGCCTTTCAAATGGAGCTGCTATTTTGGGCAATCTGTTAAGCATTAAGCCAATCCTTTATTTCAACGACCAAGGTGTGATTGAAGTTTATGAAAAAGTCCGTACTGAAAAGAAAGCAACCAAGCGCTTAATTGAAATTATCAAGGAAGCAACAGCTTCAGGCCAATACCGTATCATTGTTATTCACGGAAATGCCCCTGAAAAGGCTGAGGAATTGCGTCAGCACTTGCTAGATTCTGAAGTGGGTACGGATATTTCACTTGCTACATTTGGTAGTGTCATTGGAACACACCTAGGAGCAGGAAGTATTGCTCTGGGTTATATTCCAGTGATTTAGTTGGCGTTTCTAGGCTAGTTAAGAAATAGCAATTGAACACGGACTACCTGCCTCATGAAAAAAGATGCCTGTCTTGCCTTTCGTCGAAAGTCAGCGCCATTCCCTATTTTTCATGGGCAGCTAACGTCCTTTGTATCTTAGACAGGAGTAGAGATGAGTATTCGAGTAATTATTGCTGGTTTTAAGGGAAAGATGGGCCAGGCTGCTTGTCAGCTGGTCTTGGCTGATCCAGACTTGGACTTGGTAGCAGTTTTGGATCCCTTTGAGTCTGAATCAGAATGGCAGGGTATTCCTGTTTTCAAGGATAAGGCTGATTTAGCAGGCTTTAAAGCGGATGTTTGGGTAGATTTTACAACTCCAGCTGTTGCCTATGAAAATACACGCTTTGCTCTTGAAAATGGCTTTGCTCCAGTAGTTGGAACAACAGGTTTCACAAGTGAAGAAATTGCAGAACTAAAAGCATTCTCTCGTGCCCAAGATTTGGGTGGTTTGATTGCTCCAAATTTCGCCTTGGGTGCTGTCTTGCTTATGCAATTTTCAAGGCAGGCTGCTAAATATTTCCCAAATGTGGAGATTATCGAGCTCCATCATGACAAGAAAAAGGATGCCCCTAGTGGAACAGCTATTAAAACAGCTGAGTTGATGGCAGAAGTTCGAGAGTCTATTCAGCAAGGTGCGCCTGATGAGGAAGAATTGATTGCAGGTGCCCGTGGTGCTGACTTTGATGGTATGCGCATCCATTCAGTTCGTTTGCCAGGCTTAGTAGCCCATCAGGAAGTCATCTTTGGCAATCAGGGAGAAGGATTGACCCTCCGTCATGACTCCTATGATCGCAGCTCCTTCATGACAGGGGTCAATTTGGGAATTAAAGAAGTTGTCAAGCGTCATGAGCTTGTCTATGGATTAGAACACTTATTATGAGATTAACGCAAATGCCTTCTGAATTTCAGAAGGCTTTACCAGTATTAGAAAAAATTAAAGAAGCAGGTTTTGAAGCCTATTTTGTTGGGGGATCTGTTCGAGATGCCCTTCTCAATCGTCCTATCCATGATGTGGATATTGCGACGTCTTCTTATCCAGAAGAAACCAAGCAGATTTTTCCGCGAACAGCCGATATCGGAATCGAGCATGGAACTGTCTTGGTCTTAGATGGGGATGAGGAGTATGAGGTAACCACCTTTCGGACAGAGGATGTCTATGTGGACTATCGCAGACCCAGTGCGGTTTCTTTTGTTCGCTCGCTAGAAGAAGACCTCAAGCGCCGTGATTTTACAGTCAACGCCTTTGCCTTGGACGAAACAGGGGAAATCATTGACTTGTTCCATGGTTTAGAAGATTTAGAAAATCAGGTTTTGCGGGCGGTTGGAGTGGCTAGTGAGCGTTTCAACGAAGACGCTCTGCGGATTATGCGTGGTTTCCGTTTTCAGGCCAGTCTTGGCTTTGAACTTGAGCCAGAAACCTTTAAAGCAATGAAGACCTTGACACCGCTTTTGGAGAAAATTTCTGTGGAGCGTACCTTTGTTGAGTTTGACAAACTCTTGCTGGCTCCCTTTTGGAGAAGGGGCTTGGCTTCCATGATTGAGAGTCAAGCTTATGACTATCTTCCTGATATGGCATCTAGCCAAGACAAGCTCAACATCCTGTTTGATTTGGAGACTGATTTCACCTTTGAATCTTCAGAGCAAGCTTGGTCGGCTTTACTGTCGGCTTTGGATGTTGAAAATGCGCAGCCATTTTTGAAAGCTTGGAAGACATCACGCCAGTTTGCCAAGCAGGTACAGGATTTACTGACTATTTTGGCCTTGCGTGAAAAGGGAGAATTGAGCAAGCGCGATTGTTATCGCTTTGATTTAGATTTACTTTTACAGGCTGAAAATCTTCGTCAGGCTCAAGGAAAAGAAGTTAACCCGCAAGTCATCACAGAAACTTACCAGAGTCTGACCATTCATGATAAGAAAGAAATCCAAATCAACGGTGGTATTTTGATCAAGGAATATGGCTATCAACCGGGACCAGATTTGGGAGAGATTTTAACAGAGATTGAATATGCCATTGTCGATGGAGAATTGGAAAATGACCGTCAAGCCATCCATGCTTATCTAAGGGAGAAAAAATGAGTGATTTTATCGTTGAAAAACTAAGTAAATCCGTCGGTGACAAGACCGTTTTTAAGAATATTTCCTTTATCATCCATGATCTAGACAGAATTGGTCTGATTGGTGTCAATGGAACAGGGAAGACCACTCTTTTAGATGTCCTTTCTGGTGTTTCTGGCTTTGATGGAGATGTCAGTCCCTTTTCAGCTAAGAATGATTATCAAATTGGTTACTTGACCCAGGATCCTGATTTTGATGATAGCAAGACGGTCTTGGATACGGTTCTATCCAGCGACCTCAAGGAAATCCAGCTCATTCGTGAGTATGAGTTGATCATGCTCAACTACAGTGAGGACAAGCAGGCTCGTTTGGAACGTGTCATGGCAGAAATGGACTCTCTCCAAGCTTGGGAAATTGAGAGTCAGGTAAAGACGGTTCTTAGCAAGCTGGGGATTCAGGACTTATCTACTCCTGTTGGGGAATTGTCAGGTGGTCTAAGAAGACGGGTCCAGTTGGCGCAAGTTCTTCTTAGCAACCACGACCTTTTGCTTTTGGATGAGCCGACCAACCATCTGGACATTGCGACTATTGAGTGGCTGACCCTCTTTTTAAAAAATTCTAAGAAGACAGTTCTATTTATCACTCACGATCGTTATTTCTTAGACGCTTTGTCAACACGGATTTTCGAGTTGGACCGAGCTGGATTGACGGAATATCAGGGTAATTATCAGGACTATGTTCGCCTTAAGGCGGAACAGGACGAGCGCGATGCGGCTCTTCTCCACAAAAAGGAACAACTTTATAAGCAAGAATTGGCTTGGATGCGCAGACAACCGCAGGCGCGTGCGACCAAGCAGCAGGCTCGTATCAATCGTTTCCACGACCTGAAAAAGGAAGTTTCAGGCAATACTGCTGAGACAGACTTGACTATGAACTTTGAAACCAGTCGTATTGGGAAGAAAGTCATCGAGTTTCAGGATGTTTCCTTTGCCTATGAAAACAAGCTCATTTTGCAAGATTTTAATCTCTTAGTTCAGGCCAAAGACCGTATCGGAATCGTTGGGGACAATGGTGTTGGAAAATCAACGCTGCTCAACCTGATTGCTGGCAGTCTTGAGCCGACAGCAGGTCAAGTTGTGATAGGGGAAACTGTTCGCATCGCCTATTTCTCTCAACAAATTGAGGGCTTGGATGAAAGCAAGCGAGTGATCAATTACTTGCAGGAAGTGGCAGAAGAGGTCAAGACCAGCGGTGGTTCTACAACTTCGATTGCAGAGTTGCTGGAGCAGTTCCTTTTCCCACGTTCGACGCATGGAACCTTGATTGAGAAATTGTCTGGGGGAGAGAAAAAACGCCTTTATCTCCTCAAACTGCTCTTGGAAAAACCAAATGTTCTTCTTTTAGACGAGCCAACCAATGATTTGGATATTGCAACCTTGACAGTTTTGGAGAATTTCTTGCAAGGATTTGCGGGACCTGTTTTGACAGTTAGTCACGACCGTTATTTCTTGGATAAGGTAGCGACCAAGATTCTGGCTTTTGAGGATGGCAAGATTCGTCCTTTCTTTGGTCATTACACCGATTACCTTGATGAAAAAGCCTTTGAAACAGAGATGGCCAATCAAGTGCAAAAGGTCGAAAAGGAGAAAGTGGTCAAGGTCCGTGAAGACAAGAAACGCATGACCTACCAAGAAAAGCAGGAGTGGGCAAGCATTGAATGCGATATTGAAACCTTGGAAAATCGTATCGCTGCTATTGAAGAGGAAATGCAGGCTAACGGCTCTGATTTTGGTAAGCTAGCTACTCTTCAAAAAGAACTGGATGAGAAAAATGAAGCACTCCTTAAAAAATACGAACGCTATGAATATCTAAGTGACTTTGATAGCTAGAAGAATAGAAAAATCCCGTCTCGTGACAGGATTTCTCTATTCTTTTTTGGTTTCTTGATGAAAGATATTTTGCCAAGTTTCGTGGCGACGCCAGATACTGGTATGGACGATACCATCTAACTCATAGCAGATGAGTTTTGTTTTCTGACTGATGGAAGTGATTTGGATGTCCTTGATAGCAGAATTCAAGTCTTTTTCGGCTTTATAGGCCTCTTTATCCATCTGATTTCCGTCTTGACGAATATAGACAAAATCGTCAGCCAAGAGTTCTTCCAGTTGATTTCCTTGGTCAATCAATTGTTCACGCATAAGCAATTTTTTGTAGACATTGTCTAAAATTTCATCCTCAGGGATAGGCGCTGGCTCAATATGGACATCGGTATCAAAGACGCCAAAACGTTCCTCCAGCATAGACTCGACCTGATCCGCGATTTCATGACTCTCAAAAACAGACAAGTCAGGATTCATTTCTAGCGTAATATCAAGATAAATGTTGCTACCGTAGGTGCGACCTCTTTGAGATTTAACCTTGCTGATTTTGGGAATTTCCATGATGGCCTTTTGATAGTCCTCAAGCAGGCGGTCGTCAAAGCCATCTGAAAGGCTAAAGGAAGATTCGATGAAGATATCATAGGCAGTTTTCAAGATAAAGAAAGTGATGATGATGGCGACCAGTTTATCTACAATGGGATAATTGAAACTGCTAGCTAGGATGGCAATGGTGGTTCCAAGTGAGGTAACAGCATCAGAAAGATTGTCTTTTGCTGCGGCCTTGAGTGCCTTAGAGTTGGATTTCTTACTGAGGCGAGTATTGTAGAGATAAACTAGAAACATAATCGCTGCAGAAATGATTCCAAGAGTTGCACCAAGAGGGTCAATAACCGTTTCTTCATGACTGAGAATCTTTTGAATGGTATCCCTTAGAACATCAAAACCAACATAGAACATGATGATGGAAGTGACCAAGCTAGCCAAATCTTCAATCTTCCAGTGGCCAAAACGGTGATCTCGGTCTGCAGGCTGGCGTGCCATTCGAATCCCAATCAAGAGGGCCACATTTCCAATGATATCCGATACGTTGTTAAAACCATCTGCCACCAAACTGGATGAATGGAGGAGGTGCCCAGTTGCTAATTTGGCTGCAGACAAGATTAAATAGGTCGAAATACTGATAATGGCCCCACGTTCAGCTAACTTGAGATTTGAGATAGATTGCTTCATTCAACTTCCTTTCTAGTCACATAGCATTCTATCATTATACTGGTTTTCAAGGGAAAATTCAAATAAGGCAGTTTTTACTCTTTGAAAACTTTTCAAAATTTGGTATAATAGTACTACTCAAGGGAGTAGCTGGCAGAAACCTGTGATAGTGTCGTCATTCCGAATTTTATACTGAAAAGTATGCTTTCCGGCACTATCTTAAACAGCGAGACTTGTTATGATTAACAGGTCTCTTTTTGTTTGTCGTGAAAAGATACGATGAGGAAAAAGAGAGTCTGTTTTACACACAATGTCAAGGAGGAGACACATGTCAAAAGAACAAAAACGCCAAGCGTTTTACACTCAGAGTCCTGAAGAGGTCTTGCAGGCTGTGGATGCGACCGAGCAAGGTTTGTCATCAAGTGAGGCGGAAAAGCGCCTTGCCGAATTTGGCCACAATGAACTCGAAGAAGGTGAGAAACGATCAATCCTGGTCAAGTTCATCGAGCAATTTAAGGATTTGATGATTATCATCCTAGTTGCGGCAGCTATCTTGTCAGTCGTGACCTCTGGTGGGGAAGATATTGCAGATGCCATTATTATCCTAGCCGTGGTTATTATCAACGCTGCCTTTGGTGTTTACCAAGAAGGAAAAGCAGAAGAAGCCATCGAAGCCCTCAAATCTATGTCAAGTCCAGCTGCTCGCGTTCTTCGTGATGGCCACATGGCGGAGATTGACTCTAAAGAATTGGTACCTGGAGATATCGTTGCCCTTGAAGCTGGTGACGTGGTGCCAGCAGACCTACGTTTGCTAGAAGCCAATTCTCTTAAAATTGAAGAAGCTGCCTTGACAGGTGAGTCTGTGCCAGTTGAAAAAGATTTGTCAGTCGAGCTTGCTGCAGATGCTGGTATTGGTGACCGTGTGAACATGGCCTTCCAAAACTCAAACGTGACCTATGGTCGTGGAATGGGTGTTGTTGTTAATACAGGTATGTACACTGAAGTTGGTCACATTGCTGGCATGCTTCAAGATGCGGATGAGACGGATACGCCCCTCAAACAAAACTTGAACAACCTTTCTAAGGTATTGACCTATGCTATTTTGGTTATTGCCCTTGTTACTTTTGTAGTGGGTGTCTTCATTCAAGGGAAAAATCCACTTGGTGAGTTGATGACCTCTGTTGCGCTTGCCGTTGCAGCCATTCCAGAAGGGCTTCCTGCAATCGTAACCATCGTTCTTGCCCTTGGTACTCAAGTTTTGGCCAAACGAAACTCTATCGTTCGTAAGTTGCCAGCAGTTGAAACACTTGGTTCAACAGAAATCATCGCTTCTGATAAGACTGGTACGCTGACTATGAACAAGATGACCGTCGAAAAAGTCTTCTACGATGCGGTTCTACATGATTCTGCTGATGACATTGAATTGGGTCTTGAAATGCCACTTCTTCGTTCAGTTGTCTTGGCCAATGATACGAAAATCGATGTGGAAGGCAACTTGATTGGGGACCCAACCGAAACAGCCTTTATCCAATATGCCTTGGACAAGGGTTATGATGTTAAAGGATTTTTAGATAAATATCCTCGTGTGGCTGAGTTGCCATTTGACTCTGAGCGTAAGCTCATGTCAACAGTTCACCCATTGTCAGATGGTCGTTTCCTTGTAGCAGTCAAAGGTGCGCCCGACCAACTTTTGAAACGTTGTGTTCTTCGTGATAAGGCTGGGGATATTGCTCCCATTGATGAGAAGGTTACAAACCTCATTCATACAAACAACTCTGAAATGGCTCATCAAGCCTTGCGTATCCTTGCAGGTGCTTATAAGATTATCGATAGCATTCCAGAAAACCTCACTTCTGAAGAGCTTGAAAATGATTTAATCTTTACTGGTTTGATTGGGATGATTGACCCTGAACGTCCTGAAGCTGCTGAAGCTGTTCGAGTGGCCAAGGAAGCTGGAATTCGTCCAATCATGATCACAGGTGACCACCAAGACACAGCAGAAGCTATTGCCAAACGTTTGGGAATCATTGATGCAAATGATACAGAAGGTCATGTTTTAACTGGTGCTGAACTCAACGAATTGTCAGATGAAGACTTTGAAAAAGTAGTTGGCCAGTATTCTGTTTATGCGCGTGTGTCTCCAGAGCACAAGGTTCGTATCGTTAAGGCCTGGCAAAAACAAGGTAAGGTCGTTGCCATGACAGGTGACGGTGTCAATGATGCGCCAGCTCTGAAAACAGCAGACATCGGTATCGGTATGGGAATCACAGGTACAGAGGTTTCTAAAGGGGCTTCAGACATGATTCTTGCTGACGACAACTTTGCGACTATCATCGTCGCAGTGGAAGAAGGACGTAAGGTTTTCTCAAACATTCAAAAGACTATTCAGTACCTACTTTCTGCCAATACTGCTGAAGTACTAACTATCTTCCTATCAACCTTGTTTGGTTGGGATGTCTTGCAGCCAGTTCATCTCTTGTGGATCAACCTGGTAACCGATACCTTCCCAGCTATCGCTCTAGGTGTTGAACCTGCGGAGCCAGGTGTTATGACCCATAAACCACGTGGACGCAAGGCAAGCTTCTTCTCAGGTGGTGTTTTCAATTCTATCATCTATCAAGGTGTACTCCAAGCAGTCCTTGTTATGAGTGTTTATGGCCTTGCCCTTGCTTACCCAGTTCATGTGGGTGACAATCATGCCATTCATGCGGATGCCCTCACTATGGCCTTTGCAACACTTGGCTTGATTCAGCTCTTCCATGCCTACAATGTCAAATCTGTTTACCAGTCCATCTTGACAGTTGGCCCATTCAAGTCTAAGACCTTTAACTGGTCTATCTTGGTATCCTTCATTCTTCTCATGGCAACAATCATCGTAGAACCGCTTGAAGGCATCTTCCACGTAACCAAACTGGACTTGTCACAATGGGGAATCGTTATGGGCGGAAGCTTCTCAATGATTATCATTGTCGAAATCGTTAAGTTTATCCAACGCAAACTTGGCTTTGACAAGAATGCGATATAAGGGAGGTTTCTAATGTCAGCTTATCAATTACCGACCGTATGGCAGGATGAAGCTAGTAATCAAGGAGCCTTTACGGGACTAAACAGACCAACAGCAGGTGCCCGTTTCGAACAAGACTTGCCAAAAGGAGAACAACCTTTTCAGCTTTATTCACTGGGAACACCAAATGGTATGAAGGTCACCATCTTATTGGAAGAATTACTAGAAGCTGGTTTTGAGCAAGCGGCTTACGACTTGTATAAGATTGCTATCATGGATGGGGATCAGTTTGGTTCAGACTTCGTAAAGCTCAATCCAAATTCAAAGATTCCAGCCTTGTTGGATCAGTCTGGGACTGAAGAAGTAAGAGTCTTTGAGTCTGCTCATATTCTTCTTTATCTTGCTGAGAAATTTGGAGCCTTTTTACCAAGCAATCCTGTGGAAAAGGTAGAAGTTTTGAATTGGCTATTCTGGCAAGCAGGTGCAGCACCTTTTCTAGGTGGAGGATTTGGACATTTCTTTAATTATGCCCCTGAAAAATTGGAATATCCAATTAATCGTTTTACGATGGAAGTGAAACGCCAGTTGGATTTATTAGATCAGGAATTGGCTAAGAAGCCTTATATTGCAGGCAATGACTATACGATTGCAGATATTGCTATCTGGTCTTGGTATGGACAGTTAGTTCAAGGAAAACTTTATCAAGGTTCTGCAAAATTCTTAGATGCCTCAAGTTATCAGAATCTAGTAAACTGGGCAGAAAAAATTGCCAATCGTTCAGCTGTTAAGCGTGGCATAGAAGCCACTTATAAAGAAATTAAATAGCAAAAAAGTCATCTTCGGATGGCTTTTTGCTACAGTTGAGGGAAAGGGCTTGCAGTTATCGGCTTTTGTGCTATAATTGCTATAATATAGTAAAAAGTAAGAGGAGTGTGAGGAAGTGGAAAAGAAAATTGTAAAGGATATCTTATTTTTATCTCAGGTATCTCAGCCGGCAAGTCAGGATGATCTGTATCTTGCCAGAGATTTACAGGATACGCTTTTAGCAAATCGTGAGACTTGTGTTGGGCTGGCTGCCAATATGATTGGGGTGCAGAAGCGCGTGATTATCTTTAATCTTGGCTTGGTTCCCATTGTCATGTTTAACCCAGTGCTCCTGTCCTTTGAAGGACCTTATGAGACAGAAGAAGGCTGTTTGTCCTTGGTAGGTGTGAGAGCAACTAAGCGTTATGAAACTATAACTGTTTCCTATCGTGACAGCAAATGGCAGGAACAGACCATTACCTTGACAGGCTTCCCAGCTCAGATTTGCCAGCATGAACTGGATCACTTGGAAGGACGAATCATTTAGGAGGAAAGTAAATGAAACGGATAATCTTTGAACTTATTTTTATTGCAACGACCTGGTATATTTTTTTACCGCCTCTTAATTTGACCAGCTGGGAATTTCTCTTTTTTCTCTGTGGGCATTTGTTGGTTGTGGCAGTCTTATTTGGCTTTGGCAAGGAAATCAATCTGGTCAAAACTGTTCATGTGCGCCACGGCAAGGCGGAAGCTGCTTTAAATTTTGAGGGTTTCAAAATCAATCGGTTAGGGAAAATTCTTTTAGCTTCTATTGGAGGAATTCTTCTCTTGGCAGGTTTGGTTTCCTTGGTGACTTCTAGCATTTTTCAGGCTAAAAATTATGCCAATGTAGTCACGGTTACGGAAAAAGACTTTACTGAATTTCCTAAGACTGATACCAGTAAGGTTCCTATCCTAGATAGAAGTACTGCTGAAAAAATTGGCGACCGCTACTTGGGTTCCCTAACCGATAAGGTGTCACAGTACGTGGCGGCAGATACCTATACTCAATTGACGATTGACGGAAAGCCTTATCGGGTTACACCGCTAGAATACGCAGACCCTATCAAATGGTTTAACAATCAGGCCAAGGGAATCGGCGAGTATATCAAGGTGGACATGGTAACCGGAAATGCGGACTTGGTGGACTTGAAGACACCAATCAAGTATTCGGATTCGGAGTATTTTAACCGTGATGTCAAACGACATCTGCGCTTTAAATACCCAACTAAAATCTTCAAGACTCCATCTTTCGAGGTGGACGATGAGGGCAATCCTTTCTATGTGGCGACGGTTTACCAAAAGCAATTTGGACTTGCGGTTCCTCGTCCTGTTTCAGTCATTATCTTAGATGCCACAAATGGAGAAACCAAAGAATACAGCTTGGCAGATGTTCCGGAATGGGTGGACAGGGTTTATCCAGCTGAGGAAACCATTGAACAAATCAACTATAACGGCAAGTACAAGGATGGTTTCTGGAATGCCATGATTTCCAAGAAAAATGTGACTCAGACTACCAAGGGCTATAATTACTTGTCTATCGGCAATGACATCTACCTCTATACAGGTGTGACGTCGGCCAATGCGGATGAGAGTAATCTTGGTTTCATCCTTGAGAATATGCGAACAGGAGAAATCACTAAGTACAGCTTGGCTTCTGCGACCGAAGAATCAGCCCGTGAATCAGCAGAAGGTGCTGTCCAGGAGAAATCTTACAAGGCAACCTTCCCAATTCTCATCAACCTCAATGATAAACCTCTCTACATCATGGGCTTGAAGGACAATGCTGGCTTGGTCAAAGAGTATGCTTTGGTGGATGCAGTTGAGTACCAAAACGTTATCGTAGCCACTACAGTGGAAGAACTGCTCAGCAAGTATGCCAATAAAAATGATCTTGAGATTGATAATGCAACAACAGAAAGCATCAAGGGTGTGGTAGCAGACCTCAAATCAGCTGTAATCAAGGGAGACACCGTCTACTTCTTTAAAGTTGATGGCAAGATTTACAAGGTCAAGGCCTCTGTATCTGATGACCTCCCTTACCTCGAAAATGGTAAAACCTTCGAAGGTCAAGTAGGAAAAGACAATTATCTCAAGACCTTTAAGCTACAGTAAAAACAGTTTTATTTAAGAAGTGTATGTTATAATAAGGTAAATTAAGACTAATGGAGGACAAAGAAATAGGTTTTTATGTGATGCTTACTTCAATGCTACTTGGATTGTTTGATTTGAAGATAGGTTTTTCTCAGTTTAAGGAGAAAAAAGATAAATTCTTATCTATCTTAACAAGCTTAACTGGCACAGCCCTTGTTCTCGTGGCTATCTGGTTAGGATGGCCTAAATAAACAGAGAAACCTCGGTCAAGCCGAGGTTTTTCAGATGAATTTCTTGGTTGTGACTAAAAAATATGCTACACTATCAATATGAAAATTTTAATCCCAACAGCAAAAGAAATGAACACAGATTTGCCAAGTATTGAAGTAGCCCCTTTAAAACCAGAAAGTCAGGCTGTGCTGGATGCCTTGGCTCTCTATTCTGCTAGTCAATTGGAGAGTTTTTATAAGGTATCAGCCGAGAAGGCTACGGAAGAGTTTCAAAATATTCAGGCTTTGAAAAGGCAAAGAGCTCAACACTACCCAGCCCTGAAACTTTTTGATGGGCTTATGTACCGCCATATAAAGCGAGATAAATTGACTGAGGCAGAACAAGCCTATCTTGAAAATCATGTCTTTATTACTTCGGCTTTGTACGGTGTTGTTCCAGCCTTGTCACCTATGGCACCTCACCGTTTGGACTTTTTGATGAAGTTAAAAGTCGCTGGTAAGACTTTGAAGAGCCATTGGAAGTCAGCCTATGATGAAGCTGTGAATAAGGAAGAAGTGATTGTCTCTCTCTTGTCATCCGAGTTTGAGACTGTATTTTCTAAGGAAATCAGAGAAAAAATGGTGACTTTCAAATTCATGGAGGACAAGGGTGGTCAGCTGAAGATTCATTCAACTATTTCCAAGAAAGCGCGTGGGGCCTTCCTAACAGCTCTGATAGAAAATCAAGTACAAACAGTGGAGGAGGCTCGCCGCTTAAGCTTTGCAGGATTTGTCTACCGAGAAGACTTGTCCCAACCACAGGAATTGGTTTTTGTTAAGGAAGTATAAAAAGAGAACAATTCAAATGGAGGCTCAACTTCTTCATTTCTAAAACGCATGAGATTGGATAAAGAGTCTTTAAAATCAGAAAAATGCATATTATCAGATATTGAAAAAATTTGATGATATGCATTTTATTTTTCTAGAGTATTTTGGAGATTTTATACTTTAATTTTACTAGGATTGAAAGAAAAAATTAGTCATTTCCTATCTTTTCTATTGCTTTATTGGATATCATTTGTTATATTAAAAGTGTAATTATTTTTTATTTAATGACGTAAGTGTTGCACTTTTTAGACAGAAAGGAGTATTTTTTTGAACAGCGAATGTAAACGCTTACGGATAAAATGAAAGGATTTAAGACTTAATGTACAAAGGATTGTTTGAAAAACGTTGTAAATATAGTATTCGAAAATTTTCATTAGGGGTTGCTTCTGTCATGATTGGTGCAGCTTTCTTTGGAACTAGCACTGTTCTAGCAGATTCTGCTCAGGCTGGTTCTACAGCAAATATGCCAGCAGATTTGGCTGCAGCTCTTGCTAATGCTAAAGAGGACGGTGGGCGCGACTTTGAAGCACCAAAACCTGGTGAAGACCAAGGTTCTCCTGAAGTAACTGAAGGCCCAAAGACTGAAGAAGAATTGCTGGCAAAAGAAAAAGAAACTGCAACAAGCTCAGCAGTTTCAGATACTCTTCCTGAAGAACTACGTGGAAAACTTGATAAGGCTGAAGAAAATGGGCACACTGCCTCAAAAGAAGAACTAGAAAAAGAAGATAAAAGCCTAGTCCCAGAAGATGTTGCTAAAACAAAAAATGGGGTATTAAACTACGGTGCGACTGTCGAAATTAAAAGTGCTGCAGGGCTTGGTAGTGGTATCGTTATTGGGGAAAATCTCGTTTTATCTGTTTCTCATAACTTTATCAAAGATGTTCCAGATGGTAATAATCGTAAGGTAGCTGATAATGTTGAGAGTGATGGAGATGTCTATACAGTTTCTTACAAAGGGGCACCGGACGTCAAATTCAGTAAGAATGATGTGAAACACTGGGATCGTGAAGGGTTCCTCAAAGGATATAAAAATGATCTGGCAATTGTTAAGCTTCGTACACCTCTTGCAAATGCACCTGTTGAAGTGACTGAGAAGCCTGCAACAACTAAGGTAGGAGATAAGGTTCATGTATTTGGATATCCAAAAGGAGAGCTTGATCCAATTTTGAATACTACCGTTGAGGATATTAATAATCACGGAGAAGGTGTTCATGGAATTAGCTATCAAGGAAGTGAACCAGGTGCCAGTGGTGGCGGTATTTTCGATGAAAATGGGAAATTGATTGGTATCCACCAAAATGGTGTCTCTGGTAAACGTAGTGGTGGTATACTCTTCTCACCTGCTCAGCTAGAATGGATTCAAAACTATATCAAGGGTATTGAAACAACGAAACCAGCTGGTCTAGATGCTCTCGATAAACAAGTGGAAAGCAAGGAAGAAAAACCAAAAGAGGACAAACCTCAAGAAGAAAAACCAGCTGACAATAAGCCGGCAGAAAACAAACCAGCAGAAAACAAACCAGCAGAAACTAAACCTGCTGAAAACAAGCCAGCAGAAAACAAACCAGCAGAAAATAAACCATCAGAAACTAAACCGAGTGAATCAAAAGAAGTCACTCCAGAATGGAAAACAGTTGAAAAGAAAGAACAACAGGGAACAGTAACTGTCCGTGAAGAAAAAGGAGTTCGTTACAACCAACTAGCTTCAACTGCCCAAAATGACAATGGTAAAAAACCAGCCTTGTTCGAAAAAGATGGTTTGACAGTTGATGCTGATGGAAATGCTACAGTTGATTTGACCTTTAAAGAAGAATCTGAAACAGGTAAGTCTCGCTTCGGTGTCTTCATGAAATTTAAAGACACAGATAACAACGTTTTTGTAGGATATGACCAAGGTGGATGGTTCTGGGAATACAAGACAAGTGGAAGTGGACTTTGGTACCAAGGTAATCGTGTTGCAGCTCCTGTTAATGGCTCAACCAACCACTTGACGATTAGTCTCAAATCAGATGGACAACTGAATGCAACTAATAATGATGTGAAACTTTTTGACACAGTGACCTTGCCATCTGCAGTAAATGACAAACTAAAAGATGAAAAGAAAATTGTTCTTAAAGCTGGAACCTACAATAGTAGTGAAAGAACAATTGTCAATGTCAAAACTGACAACCAAGAAGGAGTTAAAACAGATCAAGAATCCACTAAAAAAGAAAAGGGCGATACAGTAGATGATAGCAATGTAAAATACGACACTATTCAATCCACAGTATTGAAAGCAGTTATCGACCAAGCCTTCCCACGTGTGAAAGAATATGTTCTAAATGGGAACAAGCTCTCAGGACAAGTGCAACCAATTAATCAAGTGGTGATTAACAAGCACGCTGTGACTCCTGAAGTTACCTATAAAAAGGTCAATGCAACGACTGCTGAATATGAGATGAAACTCCGTGATGAGAAAAATCTCATCAATGCGGATATGACTGTTCGTTTGCAAGTAGTGGATAACCAACTTCACTTTGATGTGACTAAGATTGTCAACCATAACCAGGTAACACCAGGACAGAAGATTGATGATGAACGTAAATTACTTTCTTCAATCAGCTTCCTAGGAAATGCCTTGGTATCTGTTTCCAGTGACCAAGCAGGAGCTAAGTTTGATGGGGCAACCATGTCAAACAATACTCACGTCAGTGGTGATGACCATATCGAAGTAACAAATCCAATGAAAGAATTAGCCAAAGGCTATATGTACGGATTTGTTTCAACAGATAAGCTTGCAGCAGGTGTATGGAGCAACTCACAAAACAGCTACGGTGGTGGTTCTTACGACTGGACACGTTTGACAGCTTACAAGAATACGATTGGCAATGCTAACTACGTGGAAATTCATAGCTCTGAATGGCAATGGGAA
The DNA here is from genome assembly GCF_001074825.1 of Streptococcus pseudopneumoniae. Lineage (GTDB taxonomy): Bacteria > Bacillota > Bacilli > Lactobacillales > Streptococcaceae > Streptococcus > Streptococcus pseudopneumoniae_C. The sequence continues at coordinate 20,617 of NZ_JUPG01000181.1, read as the reverse complement.
AAAGCCCACAATGGAGTTGTCTTCCCAGAATATACAAAGGAACTTCCAAGTGCAAAAGTTGTTATCACTGAAGATGCCAATGCTGATAATAAAGTAGACTGGCAAGATGGTGCAATCGCATACCGTAGCATCATGAACAATCCTCAAGGCTGGGAAAAAGTTAAAGACATTACAGCTTACCGTATCGCTATGAACTTTGGTTCACAAGCGCAAAACCCATTCCTCATGACCTTGGATGGTATCAAGAAGATTAACCTTCATACAGATGGTCTTGGTCAAGGTGTACTTCTCAAGGGATACGGAAGTGAAGGACATGACTCTGGACACTTGAACTATGCAGACATCGGTAAACGTATCGGTGGTGTTGAAGACTTTAAGACTCTTATTGAGAAAGCTAAGAAATATGGTGCCCACCTCGGTATCCACGTAAATGCTTCAGAAACCTATCCAGAGTCTAAATACTTTAATGAAGATATTCTTCGTAAAAATGCAGATGGCAGCTACAGCTATGGTTGGAACTGGCTTGACCAAGGTATCAATATTGATGCTGGTTATGACCTCGCTCATGGGCGTCTAGCTCGTTGGGAAGAGTTGAAGAAAGAGTTGGGTGAAGGCCTAGACTTCATCTACGTCGACGTTTGGGGTAACGGTCAATCAGGTGACAACGGTGCCTGGGCAACTCACGTTATTGCGAAAGAAATTAACAAACAAGGTTGGCGCTTTGCTATTGAGTGGGGCCATGGTGGTGAATATGATTCTACCTTCCAACACTGGGCAGCTGACTTGACCTACGGTGGCTATACAAATAAAGGTATTAACAGTGCCATCACTCGCTTTATCCGTAACCACCAAAAAGATTCTTGGGTTGGTGACTACAGAAGTTATGGTGGTGCAGCTGACTACCCACTTCTAGGCGGTTATAGCATGAAGGACTTTGAAGGATGGCAAGGACGTAGTGACTATAACGGTTATGTAACAAACTTGTTTGCTCATGACGTTATGACTAAGTACTTCCAACACTTTACAGTCAGCAAATGGGAAGATGGCAAACCAGTAACCATGACTGACAATGGTAGTACCTATAAATGGACTCCAGAAATGAAAGTCGAATTGGTTGATGCTGCAAATAACAAGGTTGTGGTAACTCGTAAATCCAATGATGTCAACAGTCCACAATATCGTGAACGTACAGTAACGCTCAACGGACGTGTCATCCAAGACGGTTCAGCTTACTTGACTCCTTGGAACTGGGATGCAAATGGTAATAAGCTTGAAAGTACCAAGGAAAAAATGTACTACTTCAATACTGAAGCAGGTGCAACAACTTGGACACTTCCTAGCGACTGGGCAAATGGTAAGGTTTACCTTTATAAACTAACTGACCAAGGTAAGACTGAGGAAAAAGAAGTTGCCGTGAAAGACGGTAAGATTACCCTTGATCTTACTGCAAATCAGCCATATGTTCTCTATCGTTCTAAACAAACAAATCCAGAAATGTCATGGAGTGAAGGAATGCACATCTATGACCAAGGATTTAACAGTGAATCTTTGGATCATTGGAAGATTTCAGGAGATGCTTCTAAGGCTGAAATCGTGAAGTCTAAAGGTGCAAACCAAATGCTCCGCATCCAAGGTAATAAAGAAAAAGTTAGTCTCACTCAAAAATTGACTGGCTTGAAGCCAAATACTAAATACGCAGTCTATGTCGGTGTAGACAACCGTAGTAATGCTAAAGCAAGTATTACTGTTAATACTGGTGAAAAAGAAGTAACCAACTACACCAACAAGTCACTAGCACTTAACTATGTAAAAGCCTATGCTCACAATACTCGTCGAAGCAATGCAACAGTTGATAACACAAGTTACTTCCAAAACATGTATGCATTCTTCACAACAGGTTCAGATGTATCAAATGTAACCTTGACCTTGAGTCGTGAAGCAGGCAATGAAGCAACTTACTTCGATGAAATTCGTACCTTTGAAAATGAATCAAACATGTATGGTGATGGTCACGACACTGCAACAGGTGTCTTCAAACAAGACTTTGAAAATGTCGGTCAAGGTATCTTCCCATTTGTCATCGGTGGTATCGAAGGCGTTGAAGACAACCGTACTCACTTGTCTGAAAAACATGGTCCATATACACAACGTGATTGGAATGGCAAGAAAGTTGATGACGTTATCGAAGGAAATTGGTCACTCAAGACAAATGGTCTCGTAAGTCGTCGAAACTTGGTTTACCAAACAATTCCACAAAACTTCCGCTTTGAAGCAGGCAAGACCTACCGTATTACATTTGACTATGAAGCTGGTTCTGACAACACTTATGCCTTTGTAGTTGGTAAGGGAGAATTCCAATCTGGTCAAACGAGCAATATGGAAGTGCATGAATTGCCAAATACTTGGACAGATTCTAAGAAAGCGAAACGTGCAACCTTCCTAGTAACAGGTGCAGAAACTGGCGATACATGGGTAGGTATCTACTCTACAGGCCATGCAAGTAACACTCGCGGAGACTCTGGTGGTAATGCGAACTTCCGTGGCTACAATGACTTCATCATGGATAGACTTCAAATTGAAGAAATTGTTTTGACAGGTAAGATGATGGCAGAAAATGCTGTCAAGAACTATCTTCCAACTGTTGCTATGACCAACTACACCAAAGAAACAATGGATGCTTTGAAAGAGGCTGTCTTTAACCTTAGTCAAGCAGACGATGATATTAGTGTAGAAGAAGCTAAAGCAGAGATTGCTAAGGTCAATGCTCTTAAAGATGCTTTAGTGATGAAGAAAACAGCTCTAGTGGCGGATGACTTTGCAAGCCTAAGTGCTCCTGCTCAGGCTGGTGAAGGTCTTGCAAATGCCTTTGATGGCAACGTGTCAAGTCTATGGCATACATCATGGAGCGGAGGAGATGTTGGTAAACCTGCAACTATGGTCTTGAAGGAACCAACTGAAATTACTGGCTTCCGTTATGTTCCACGTGGTTCAGGATCAAATGGTAACTTGAGAGATGTCACTCTTGTTGTTACTGATGAAACAGGTAAGGAACATACTTTCAATGCAACCAATTGGGCTAACAATAATAAACCAAAAGATATTGACTTTGGTAAGACTATCAAGGCTAAAAAGATTGTTCTAACTGGAACAAGAACCTACGGTGATACAGAAAACCAATATCAATCAGCTGCGGAATTGATATTCGCTCGTCCACAGGTTGTTGAAACTGGTCTTGATACTACAGCCTATGAAGCAGCCTTGGCTAAAGCTCAGAAATTGACTGATAAGAGCAATCAAGAAGAAGTTGCAAGTGTTGTTGCCAGCATGAAATTTGCAACAGATAACCATCTCTTAACAAATAGAATGATTAAATACTTTGCAGATTATCTTGATCAATTGAAAGACCAAACACCTACTCCAGCTCCAGAACCGAAACCTGAAACTCCAACATCAAGCAAGGGTGACCAAGTAGCACCAGTCGTTGAAACTCCGGAATTCACAGGTGGTGTAAACGGTGGAGAATCAGCTATCCATGAAGTTCCAGAGTATACAGAACCAATCGGTACAGCAGGAGATGAAGTGGCTGTAAAAGAGGTTCCAGAGTTCACTGGAAGTGTAAATGCGGTAGAATCAGCTGTACATGAAGTTCCAGAGTATACAGGTGTAATAGGAACAGCAGGTGACCAAGTAGCACCTACGGTAGACAAGCCAACTGAGGATGTTCGTATCCTATCAGATAAGGCTACAGGAGTTGTAGTTGCAGGGTTATCAAGAGATTTGACAAAGGATATGCACCTTCAAGTTCAAAAAGTAAGAGACCAAAGTCTACAAGGTATGGAATTTGATGCTTATGCTCTTCATTTGGTAGATAAGGATAATCATAAAGTTCAGCCGAAAGGTGCAGTCCTTGTTAGATTACCGGTTTCTGGTGAAGTGGCCGGGGTATACTATACTGCATCAGGTGAGGCAGTAAACTTTACAAATGGTCAGGGAACAATTGAATTCACAACTAGTCAACTAGGACATTATGCTGTTGTTTATAAACAAGTTTCTAAACAAGAGTCACCATTAACTGAAGAACCTGGAACTAAGGAGCAGACTCCATCAACTGAAGAACCTGGAGGAAATCCACAGACTCCATCAACTGAAGAAGTTGGAGGTAAGGCACAAACTCCATCGACAGATCAATTCAATCGGAAGCAGCAGGATCCAGCAGTACAGGCATTTGAATATCAATCGGTTGATGGCTCTAAACCAGGAATGAAGATAGAAGAAGCAAAAGAAGAAATGAAGGATAAACTTCCAGAAACTGGTACTAGCCAGTCAGATAAGCTCTTCTTCCTTGCCAGCCTCAGTCTAGCAATGTCTGCTCTATTTCTTGCAAAGAGAAAAGAAGATTAGAATATACAAGAGTTTTCATTAAAAGGGAGCTCAAACTCTCTGCTTGTTCTAGTGGAGAAAAAAGAATACCCAGAGAGGACCTCTAGGTCCTCTCTTTTTCTAAAGGAAATGAGAACGTTTACGATTGTGAGCGTATGAAAGGAAATAGGAAAAAATGGGAAAACATTTTTTTGAGAAACGGTGTCATTATAGTATTCGTAAATTTACGATTGGTGCAGCTTCTGTTATGATTGGTGCCAGTATCTTTGGTGCTGGCATGGTTCAAGCAGCTGAAACAGAAGGACCTGCTGAGACAGAAGGAACAATAACACAGGCTCATCCTCTGGATAAACTGCCAGCAGATATAGCAGCAGCAATTGAAAAAGCAGAAACTGCTACTACGACGGAGGATACTGAAATTCAACCAAGTGAGACAGAAAGTCAGCCTGAAAATACTGGAGAAACAGTTACAAAACCAACTGAAACTCCTGCTCCTAAGGAAGAAACAACTCCAAAACCAGCAGAAACTCCCAAAGAAGAAGTAGCTCCAGCAGCTAAACCTGCTGAAAAGCCAGTGGCCAAAGATTTGGTCGAAACTCCAGATGTCAATCATTTAGAAAAAGCTTCTGCTACAGCATCAAACCATGAAGCAAATACACAGTACACAGCAGAAAAGGCAATTGACGGAAAACCTGATACTCGCTGGGCTACTGATCAAAATGTTGAAAAACCAACCATCGAATTTACACTTGAAAAGACAACAGTGATTAAGCATGTGGAGATTGATTGGGATCGCCGTGTTCGTGGTGAAAAAAATGATCCAAATATCAAGTCATGGAATCTTTATTACGCTGGCCAGGATGATGTGAATGGATCAGGAGTTAAAGAATGGAAGTTAGCTTATCAAAGAACAGGCACTCCACTTCTTGATGAAAAAGTTGATTTGAAAGAGGCTATTCAAGCCAAGTACCTTAAACTTGAAATCACAGATTACCAAGCTGGTACTATGAACTGGAAAAATGTTGGTATTCAAGAAATTCGTGCCTATTCAAACATTCCGGATGCAAGCAAACCAACAGATATTCGTCAGGTGACAGAACTAGAAGTTGCTAAAGATGGAAAATCACTTGTTTTACCTAAATTACCAGGTCAAGTAAGCTTAATTGGTAGCAACAAACAGGGTGTTGTTGATCTCAATAACAAAATCTACAAACCTTTAACAGATCAAACTGTTAAGGTCATGGTCCAACAAGTCAAAGATACTCATACCTTCACAAAAGAATTTGAAGTTCTTATTAAAGGCTTGCATGCAGACGAAGGCGTTGGAACTAAACCAGCAGTTGCTCCAGCAGTTCAACAATGGTATGGAACTGAAGGAAAAACTTCTATTACATCATCTACTGTTATTTCAGTCGGAGATTCTGGATTTGGTCAAGAAGCCAAATTCTATCAGACTGACCTTGAAAGTCGTGGCTTAGAAATTGCAACAGGCAATCAGACAGCTCAAAAACGAATTGAATTTAAGAAGGTTGAAGACAAGGGATATGGCAAGGAAGGCTATGGTATCACTGTAAAAGATGGTGTTATCACTGTAGAAGCTGCAACAAATGCAGGTGCCTTTTATGCTACACGTACACTTCTTCAAATGGGAGAAAAAGATCTACAGAACGGTGAGATCCGTGACTTCCCAAGCTTCAGCCACCGTGGCTTTATGCTAGACACAGGTCGTAAGTTTATCCCTTATGATACGCTTGTAGACATCATGCTAAACATGGCCTACTACAAGATGAATGACTTGCAGTTGCACTTGAATGATAACTATATCTTCCTAAAAGAGCACTTGGCAGGTAAGAACTTAAGTCCAGAAGAAGAACTGAAGTATGTTCTAGAGCATGCCAAGACAGGCTTCCGTGTGGAGACAGATATTGTTGGTAAGGATGGCCAAAAATTAACATCAGATGAGCACTATACCAAGGAAGAAATGCAAGAAATCATCAAGTTAGCAAAAGCTTTGCATATCAACCTTGTTCCTGAAATTGACACACCAGGTCACGCCCTTTCATTCGTTAAAGTTCGTCCAGACTTGATGTACAAGGGTCAACTTAGTGCGAGAAAACACAATGTAGAACGTGTAGCTATGTTGGACTTGGATAACAAGTACGAAGAAACACTTGCTTTTGTTAAATCAGTCTATGATAAACTTCTTGATGGTCCAGATGCACCCCTTCATGGCGTTTCTACCGTTCATATCGGTACAGATGAGTATTATGGAAGTCCAGAAAGCTATCGTCGCTATGTCAATGACCTCATCAAGTATATCAAAGGAAAAGGTTATACACCACGTATTTGGGGATCACTCAGCGCCAAACAAGGAAAAACGCCAGTTGATTGGAAAGATGTAGAAGTGGATATCTGGAGCCTTGGATGGCAACGTCCAGCAGCTGCAATTGCTCAAGGTGCCAAGATTATCAATATCACAGATGTTCCAACCTATAGTGTCCCAAGTGGTAGCAATAGTCAAGCTGCTTATGGAGATTATGCTAACTATGAAACTCAGTACAACCGTTGGGCACCAAATGACTTCTCAACAGGTGGTGGCCCACGTCTAGAAGCTTCTAATCCTAATATCATTGGTGGTGGTCATGCGGTTTGGAATGATAATATTGACCTCCATGAAACTGGACTTACTTCTTATGATATCTTTAAACGTTTCTTCAAGAGTATGCAGTCTACTGCAGAACGCACTTGGGGTTCAGACCGTGCAGCTAAGACCTATGCAGACCGTATTCAACCAGCAAGTGTCTATGCACCACAATCTAATCCAGATAAGACCGTAGCTGAAGAAGATTTGTTTAAGATCAATCCTGATACTGTTAAAGATTACCTTGCTAAGAAAGTGAAGACAAGTGAAAAAGGATTGAATTTCGATAAAGACAGTACAATCGAAGGTCTAGTTGGTGACGCAGGACCAAGTCATGTCCTGAAAATGGATGTTACTGTAACTGGTGACGGTGAACAGACCTTCTCAACAAGTGGCAATAATCAACTTTATCTTGCAGATAAGGATGGCTACCTTGCCTATACTTTTGAGCAATTCCATATTCAATTCAACAAGAAACTTGAAAAGAACAAACGTTATCAAATCTCTGTTGTAACGAAACCACAATCTACAGAAGTTTATGTAGATGGTGAAAAGGTTGAACGTATTGCAAATCCAGCTAATCCTCGTTTTGCTCATAATAGCTTGGTTCTACCACTTGAAACGATCGGTGGTTTCAAAGGAATCTTGCATAGTGCTGAGTTGTCAAATGAACCATTTGTAAATCCACGTTTGATTCCAAATAATCATTTTACAGTTTCTGCAACTAGTCAAGAATTACCAGGTACCAATGCAGAAGGTCCAGTAGAAAAAGCCTTCGACAATGATCCAAACACCTTCTGGCATTCAAAATGGTCTGGACATCAAGCACCATTCACAGTTGCTATGAACTTGAAAGCAAGTGAAAAAGTCAATGGTTTGACTTATCTTCCACGTCCAGGTGGTGGTAATGGTGTCGTGACATCTTACGAAATCTATGCTCAAAAAGATGGTCAGATGGTTAAAGTTGCTTCAGGAACTTGGGAAAACAATGCCAAAGAGAAAACAGTTAACTTTGATGCAGTTGAAACGGATAAGGTAGAGTTAAAAGTTCTAGCAGGTGTTGCAGGATTTGGTAGTGCTGCAGAAATTCAACTTCTGAAACCAGTTTCTACTACCAATGCAGAAGAGCCAGTTAGTCCAGAGAAACCTGTGACTCCAGAAAAACCTAAAGTTGAAGAAGTAAGCGATGGTACAACTGAACTTGCGGATAACTTTGTAGCTACGAAACCTACAAGTGACGAGGCGGTTGCTGCAGCATCGAAAAGTCAAGATTACCTTAAGAAAGAGTATAAGGTCTTCCCAACGCCACAAAAAGTAACTTACGATGAAGGTGTTACAAAACTCCATAAACAAGTCAATCTTGTTATGGGGGATAATTTGGATATCTATACTCGTAACCGCTTGAAGAGTGTTTTACAAGATCATCAAATCTCATACACAAGCAGTCAATCAGCAGTGGCAGGTGCTACCAACATCTACCTTGGTGTTCATGGTCAAAATTCCCAGGCTGAAAAAGAAGTGTCTGGAATTTCTCAAGGACTCTTTGATAAGATTGATGCCTATGCCTTGTCAATCAAGAACAATACAATCTCTATCGTCGGTAAAGATACAGATGCTGTCTTCTACGGTTTGACAACTCTCAAACACATGCTTAATGAAAGTGAAGCTCCAGTCTTGCGTAACGTAACAGTTGAAGACTATGCTGAAATTAAGAACCGTGGCTTTATCGAAGGATACTATGGTAACCCTTGGAGCAATGCTGATCGTGCTGAGTTGATGCGTTATGGTGGTGACTTGAAGTTGACCCAATACTTCTTTGCACCAAAAGATGATCCATATCACAATAAGAAATGGCGTGAACTTTATCCAGAAGAAAAACTAGCTGAAATTCGTGAATTGGCACGTGTCGGAAACCAAAACAAGACTCGTTATGTGTGGACCATCCACCCATTCATGAATAACCGTATCCGTTTTGGCAACGATGCTGACTACCAAAAAGACCTTGAAACTATTAAAGCTAAATTCACTCAATTGATGGATGTCGGTGTTCGTGAGTTCGGTATTTTGGCCGATGATGCACCAAGTCCAGTTGGTGGCTACAATAGCTACAACCGCTTGATGAAGGACATGACAGACTGGTTGACTGAAAAACAAGCAACTTATGGTGGCCTTCGTAAGGAAATGATCTTTGTCCCAGGTCAATATTGGGGTAATGGCCGTGAAGATGAGTTGAAAGCACTCAATGAAAATCTTCCAACTTCAACCTCTATGACCCTTACTGGTGGTAAGATCTGGGGTGAAGTATCCGAAAGCTTCCTCTCTAACCTTAAGAACAACCTGACTGCAGGTGGTAAGACCTATCGTCCAGTTTCTCTATGGGTCAATTGGCCTGTTACAGATAACTCTAAACAACACTTAATCTTAGGTGGTGGTGAGAAATTCCTTCATCCAAATGTTGATCCTAGTCTTCTTTCAGGTATCATGTTGAATCCAATGCAACAATCTGAGCCTTCTAAGATTGCCCTCTTCTCTGCAGCTCAATATGCATGGAAACAATGGAAGTCAGAAGCAGAAGCTAAGAAAGTAAACGATATTGCCTTCAACTTTGTTGAAAATGGTAAGTTTACAGATAGCGAAGCATCTCTTGCCTTCCGTGAGCTTGGTAAACATATGATCAACCAAAACATGGATGGTCGTGTTGTGAAGTTGGAAGAGTCTGTTGAACTCGCACCGAAATTGGCGACATTTATGTCTAAGTTGAAAGCAGGTCAAGATGTCAGCGCAGAGCGTGAAGGATTACGTGCGGAATTTGCTAAACTAAAAGCTGCGGCTCAACTTTATAAAGCATCTGGCGATGAAAAGATGCGTGCTCAAATCCACTATTGGTTGGATAATACCATTGACCAAATGGATGCCTTGAGTGCTCTCCTTGATGGTACAGAAGCTATTGCTACAAATGACTCTGCAAAACTTTGGGATAGCTACTATAATGGATTGAAACTATATGAACAGTCTCAAACTTATACCTTCCACTATGTAGACCATGATGAAAGAGCTGAGTTGGGTGTTCAACATATCCGTCCATTCTTGCTTGGACTGCGTGAAATCTTGGCAACAGAAGTTCAAAAAGCCTTGCATCCTGATCAAGTGATTAGTACCTTTATCACAAACCGTACAGGTGTAGAAGGCGGACTTGCTGAGGTAACTGATGGAGATTTGGGAACTCATGCATTAATCAAATCACCAAACAGTATCAAGACTGGTGATTACATTGGTTTGAAATTTAACAAAGCTGTTCCACTCCAAAACTTGACCTTTGCAATGGGAACTCAAGCAAATCCTCGTGATACCTTTAACAATGCTAAGGTTGAGTATCTTAATGAAAATGATGAGTGGGTAACACTTTCAGAACCAAGCTACACTGGAAATGAATCTCTTATTAAATATGAAAAACTCAATATTCGTGCCAAAGCTGTTCGAATGATTGCGACTTCAGATCGTGATAATACTTGGTTTGCTATAAGAGAAATTGCTGTTAACCGCCCTGTGGAAGTTACTCGTGCTAAACAGCCAGCTACTGTGACGATTAGTCCAAATCTTATGTACAAGTACAACACAACAGTTGGTCAGATTACAGACGGACGTGACAATACTGAAGCCATGCTTGCGAATGCTGATCGAACTGATACAACTCCAGTAAATAGTTGGGTACAACTAGACTTAGGCGAAGTCAAACCTGTGACTAAGGTTCGTCTCCACCAAGGTTCAGGAGATAAATTGGCAGAAGGTGTTCTTGAATATTCTGCAGATGGTAACTCATGGCAAGAATTGGATCGCTTGACTGGTGAGCAAACCAAAGAAATCGAAACTCCAATTTCAGCTCGCTATGTCCGTATTCGCAATACTAAGAACATCAACTTATGGTGGCGTATCGCTGATTTCTCTGTTGAAACACGTTCAGGCAATAGCCAATTGACTGATACAAACGTTGAAAACTTGAAGTCAACTCCAGTTGATGATAGCCTAGGCCGTTATAATATGCAAATTCCGAGCGGAACAAAACTTCCAGCTAAGAGTTACTTGGGTATGAAACTTGATCGTCTTCACCAAGCTGAACTCATTCAAGCAGTTGGTACAGAAAATCCATCCCTCAATTTGGAATACTCTCCAAATGCTCAAGAATGGTATCCAGCTGATCAAGTGACAGATAAGTCCTTGGTACGTTATGTTCGCTTGGTCAACAAGACTGATCAAGAACAAGCAGTAACAGCAACCTCTCTACTTGTTCAGACAAAAGAAGTTCAACCAACCACACTTGATTCGACATCAATGGGAATCCATCCAACATACGGTAGAAATGATGTCCGTAAGATTAAGAACTTGGATCAATTGTTCGATGGAGTTTACAATAACTTTGTAGAGTTTTCAGACTATGCGCGTAAAGATGGTCATATCACCTTGAAACTTGGTAGCGAACGTGCAATCAAGAAAATTAGAGCTTACATTCAAGACGGCACTCAAAATTATCTTCGTGATGGTAAGATTCAAGTCAGTCAAGATGGCAAGACTTGGACAGATCTTGTGACAGTTGGTGACGGTGTTGCTAATGAAACACGTGATGATTCCTTGACAGATGGCTGGACACATGATTCTAAGATGCCAGGAAACCGCTACATCGAGGGTGAACTTTCAAGCCCAGTTAAAGCCAACTATCTCCGTGTTCTATATACAGCAGACTATAATGCTCGTTTTGTAGGCTTCACTGAGTTGGTGATCAATGATGGTGAATTTGTGAAACCGATTAATGATCCAACTGTTCAAGGAAACAGTGGTGAAAGCCAAGGTAACCTCTACACCAACCTCGTAGATGGTAAGGTATTGACTAGCTATAAAGCTGAGAAAGAACAAGGTGAGCTGGTCTACCACTTGTCAGAACCGACAGATGTGAACCATATCCGACTTGTTTCAAGTCTTCCGCAAGGAGTGAAGGCTCGAGTATTGGCTCGAACTCTTAAATCAGATAAAAGAGATTCTTGGTCAGAAATAGGTGAGATTACCTCAAGCTTCCAAACATTTGCTGTCCGAGATAAATCTCCATTATTGGATGTGAAACTTGTTTGGGAAGGAGGTAAACCAGAGTTCTACGAAATGACGACATTCCACCAAGAACTTCCAGAAGAACCAGCCAAACCAGCTCCAACTACAAGTAAGGGAGATGAACCAGCTTCAGTAGTAGAAGTCCCAGACTTCAAGGGTGGCGTAAATGGTGTCGAAGCAGCTGTTCATGAAGTTCCAGAATACACTCAAGCCATTGGAACAGCAGGAGATGGCGTAACTCCAGTAGTAGAAGCACTAGAATTTAAAGGTGGTGTTAATGCAGTTGAGGCAGCTACCCATGAAGTTCCCGAGTATACTGAAGCTATTGAAAAAGCAGACAAGCTTCCAGCACCAGTAGTAGAAGTCCCAGACTTCAAGGGTGGCGTAAATGGCACTGAAGCAGCTGTCCATGAAGTCCCAGAATATAAAGAAACAGCAAGCCCTCAAGCCACTCCAACAGAGGAAAACTTGAAAGATTCGGTTGATAAAGTCGATGGAGATAAGATGAGCAGTGGCAATAGTGATGTTGAAACTACTGTTGAAAAGTCCGATGAATTTGCAAGTGCATCAGTGAAAACAGATCAAGCACAAAAACAAGAACAACCACAAACATCGGTTGCTAAAGTTAAAGATCAACTTCCAGCAACAGGTGGAGAAGAATCAGCTACTTTAGCCTTGTTAGGTGGTCTTGGACTAGTTCTCTCTGCCGCTTTTGTCAAAAGAGGGAAAAAGGATTAAGAATTCGAAAAAGAGTTATTCAATAATCCTGGATAAACATTAATGTCACAATAAAACCACACAGTGATTTCAGTATTGAGCATCATCAAGCTGAAAGCAACACTGTGTGGTTTTTGAATAGTTGATAGTTTTGGACCAGATTCTTTATCCATTGTTAAGCTTCTCGTTATAGGATGCGGCCTCAATATTTTTTGTTATATTAAAATCATAAAAAAGATTGCAATTTTTTGTTCATTTTGATATATTCAATATATATAAAAAACAAACTTGATGCTTAGTTGTGTATTCTGAAGGAGGTTATTTTTTCTAAAAAGTAAACGCTTACTTAGTATCAAGAAAAAGAAATGAGGATTTTAATGAACAAAAGACTTTTCGACAAACGTTGTCATTATAGCATTCGTAAATTTGCTATAGGTGTGGCATCTGTGATGATTGGGGCTAGTATATTTGGTATTTCAGCTGTACAAGCTGAGGAGGTGGCTTCATCCAATACTCAAACAGAAGAAACAACGGTTCATCAAGCCCAACCTTTAGATAAGCTTCCTGATGATGTGGCAGCTGCTATCGCAAAGGCTGATGAGAATGGTGGACATGAGTTTGTAAAGCCAAAATCTGAAGTAGCAGAAGAAAATGAGATTAAGGATACTGAAACTACTACACCTGTTAACGAGGGCAGTCATGAATTAGCTGGTCCTAAAGTTGAAACTCCGAATAAAGTAGGAGAAGGAAACGAAGCTGAGGAGAAGCAAAAATCTGAAGAGACAAAACCAAAGACTGTGGAAGATGGTCCGAAATCTACAGCAGCAGTTGAAACAGATGTAAAAGAGGATGCTAAGAAAACTTCAGAAAAGGATCAGGTAAAACCGACTGCAGATCTCAAATCTTCTTCTGAAAAAACGCAAGCGCTTTCTAAAGAGTCAAGTAAAGCGGATGTTGAAAAAGAGAAGCAGCTATTATCAGATCGAAAACAAGACTTCAATAAAGATTGGTACTTTAAACTAAACGCCCAAGGAGATTTTTCAAAAAAAGATGTGGATGTTCATGATTGGTCTAAATTGAATCTTCCACACGATTGGAGTATTTATTTTGACTTCGATCACAAGTCTCCTGCTCGCAACGAAGGTGGTCAGTTAAATGGTGGAACAGCTTGGTATCGTAAGACTTTTACATTGAATGAAGCAGACAAGAACAAGGATGTTCGTATCAATTTTGATGGTGTTTACATGGATTCTAAGGTTTATGTAAATGGTAAATTTGTAGGCCATTATCCAAGTGGTTACAATCATTTTTCTTATGATATTACAGAATTTTTGAACAAGGATGGCAGTGAAAATTCCATTACCGTTCAAGTGACCAATAAGCAACCAAGTAGTCGTTGGTATTCTGGTAGTGGGATTTATCGTGATGTAACCCTTAGTTATCGTGATAAAGTCCATGTTGCGGAAAATGGGAACCACATTACAACACCAAAATTAGCTGAACAAAAAAATAGCAATGTTGAAACACAAGTTCAAAGTAAGATTAAAAATACAGATAAAAAAGCTGCTAATGTCTTTGTGGAGCAACAGATTTTCACTAAGGAGGGTAAAGCTGTTTCAGAACTAGTTCGTTCTGAAACTAAGAGTTTGGCAGAAAATGAAACAGCACAATTTAATCAGAATATCCTGGTTAATCAGCCAACTCTTTGGACAACGAAAAGTTACCATCCTCAACTTTATGTTCTAAAAACAAAAGTCTATAAAGAAGGCCAGTTAGTTGATGTAACAGAAGATACATTTGGTTACCGTTATTTTAACTGGACAGCTAAGGAAGGATTTTCTCTCAATGGTGAGAGAATGAAATTCCATGGGGTAAGTATTCACCATGACAATGGAGCCTTGGGTGCAGAAGAGAACTATAAGGCTACTTATCGTAAATTAAAACTTCTGAAAGATATGGGAGTGAACTCCATTCGTACCACTCACAACCCGGCGAGCCCTCAGTTGCTAGATGCTGCGGCGAGTCTAGGACTTTTGGTTCAAGAGGAGGCTTTTGATACCTGGTATGGTGGCAAGAAGACTTACGACTATGGACGCTTCTTTGATCAAGATGCAACTCATCCCGAGGCTAAGAAGGGAGAGAAGTGGTCTGATTTTGATCTTAGGACAATGGTAGAACGTGATAAGAACAATCCGTCTATTGTGATGTGGTCTCTTGGAAATGAGGTAGATGAAGCGAATGGTAGTCCTCGTTCTATTGAAACTGCTAAACGTTTGAAGGCTGTTATCAAAGCGATTGATACCGAGCGTTACGTAACCATGGGTGAAAATAAATTTAGTCGTGCGTCTACAGGTGATTTCTTGAAAGTTGCAGAAATCATGGATGCTGTGGGTATGAACTATGGAGAGCGTAATTATGAAGCTGTTCGTAGAGCTCATCCAGACTGGCTCATCTATGGTTCTGAAACTTCTTCAGCTACTAGAACGCGTGATTCTTATTACAATCCTGCTCAAATCCTTGGACATGATAACCGTCCAAATCGTCACTATGAACAATCTGACTATGGTAATGATCGTGTTGGATGGGGAAGAACAGCTACTGAGTCATGGACTTTTGACCGTGATCATGCTGGCTATGCTGGACAATTTATCTGGACAGGAATTGACTATATCGGTGAGCCAACTCCATGGCACAACCAAGATAATACACCCGTAAAAAGTTCTTACTTTGGTATCATCGATACGGCTGGTTTACCCAAGAATGATTTTTACCTTTACCGTAGTGAATGGTATAGTGCTAAAGAAAAACCAACTGTCCGAATTTTACCACATTGGAACTGGACTGATGAGACACTTAGGGATCGTAAGATGCTGGTCGATGGAAAGGTTCCGGTTCGTACCTTCTCAAATGCAGCAAGTGTCGAATTGTTCTTAAATGGAGAGTCACTTGGTAAAAAGGAATTTACTAAGAAAACGACAGAAGATGGACGTCCATATCATGAGGGGGCTAAACCAAGTGAATTGTATCTTGAGTGGCTTGTGAAATACCAACCAGGCACACTGACTGCGATTGCTCGAGATGAAAATGGCAACGAAATTGCGCGTGATAGTGTGACAACTGCTGGGGAGCCAGCAAGAGTTCGTCTGACTAAAGAAGAGCATGTTATCACAGCAGATGGTAAAGATTTATCTTACATCCATTACGAAATTGTTGATGGCGATGGTAATGTGGTTCCTACAGCTAACAATCTTGTTCATTTCAATCTTCATGGTCAGGGACAAATCGTTGGTGTGGATAATGGAGAACAAGCTAGTCGTGAACGCTACAAAGCTCAAGCAGATGGAACATGGCAGAGACGTGCCTTCAATGGTAAAGGGGTTGTCATTGTAAAATCAACAGAAAAAGAAGGTAAATTTACTCTTTATGCAGATTCTGCTGGTTTAACATCTGATAGTGCAACAGTTGCAACCGTGTCTGGTAAGAAAGAAAACCGTCACTTTATAGCCTATGCTCCTGTGAAGGCCACAACTGATGTGAGTACCACTCCTGAATTACCACGAACAGTAACAGCTATTTATAGTGATGGTAGTGTTGAAGAAAAAGATGTGACTTGGAAAGTGCCATCTGACTTGCTTACAAGTGCAGGTGAGAAAAAAGTATTTGGTAATGTAGAAGGTCTCGAAGCTAAGGCTGAAGCCCTTGTCAAGGTAGTTGCACTTGATAAGTGGTTGCCTAAGGTAGCGACAGTTCCAGTTGGTACAACGGCAGCTGATTTGGATAAAACGGTTACTGCTGTTTTGTCAGATGGCAGCTTGATTGATACAGATGTTGTGTCTTGGACCTTGAAAGATCCTGCCGCCTTGACTAAAGAAGGTGGACGAACTGAAGCAACTGGTAAATTGACAGATGACGATCGTGAAGTAACTGCAACCTTTATCGCAAGCAACAAGGAAACAGAAAGTACTGTTACAGGTCTCACGGTTGGAGATAAGACTCTTGAAAACTTTGAGCCTGGAAAGACTTATTACCGAGTATCCCTTCCTTACAGTGCTAAAATCCCAAGTGTTGGAGCACAGACTACAGGCTATCAGGTAACAGTTCAGCAAGCTTCTGCTGATAATGGTTATCAGGCTTCTGTCTTTTTGAGTGACCAGAAGGGTGACTTGGTTCAAACTTACTTGATTCAATTCGTGAAGGAAGCACCTGCTTTGACTCGTTTGGAAGTAAGCGTTGAAGGAAAAGAGAAAGCAACAGAAGATCAAGTTCTCCCTTATCATGTGATTGGGCATTATGAGGATGGTTCACAGACGGAATTTGCAGCGTCAGATGTCCACTTGGAAGCCAAGTCAGCTGATGGTGGTCATCTTGAAGTGAATGGACAGAACTTGTTGCTCTATACTAAGGGTCGTGTTGCTCTAACTCCTCGTATTGACAATCAAACAGAAAAAACGCAATCTGTCGCAACTGAATTGGTGATTAAAGAAAATAAAGTAGAGAAGAAAATTGTCAAACTTCATCCAGTTTCTATCTCTACCGATATCAATCAGCAACCTAATTTACCTAGTCAAGTTGGAGCAGAATTTGATAAAGGCTTGCCTCGTAAGGTAGCTGTAACTTGGGACAAAGTAGCTGAAAAAGAATTGGGGCACTATCATAGCTTTACCCTTAAAGGACATGTAGAAGGTACAGATATTGAGGCTCAAGCAACGGTGACGGTTGAAGGCTTGCAAGTTGCAGAGGAAATAAGCCTTACTCTTCCTAAGGGTGAGACAGTTCAATTGCCAGCTAGTGTACGTGCTTACCATTCTAATGGAACCACTATCTACAAAGATGTGGTTTGGGATCAGGTACCAGCTAACTTTAGTCAAACTGAAGGGGTGTATGAAATCAATGGTCATTTAGTTGGTAGCAATCTGACCACCAAGGCTCATGTCCGTGTTTCTAGTCAAGTGGTTGCTGGAAATAATATCTCTAAACAATGGACAGGTTCACAATTGCCAGCAGCTATTGTATCTAATACAGGAGGGGATGATTCAGCTAATGCTTTGAACGACCTGACTGTGTCAAGAACGCCTACAGATGCTAAAAATAGATGGACTACTTGGAGAACAAATACTGATAATGACTGGGCATCAATCTTGTTTGGAAACTCTGGTGATTTGACCAAGCGCTTTGTTGATAATCTTTCAGTTGATTTCTATACTGATGGAGCGATTGGTCTTCCAAAAGAATATGTTATTGAATACTATGTCGGTCAAGAAGTTCCAGATCTTCCGAATGATGTCAATAATGCTCAACGTGATAGCAACCATCCATTTAATAATGCAGCTAACTGGAAAGAGGTGGAACACCTCAAAGCTCCTGGACAATTATCTGCAGGTAAAACCAACCACTTTACATTTGATAAGGTAGAAACCTATGCTGTTCGTATGCGCATGAAGAAAGCAGATGGAACTGCTGGTATTGGTTTGACAGAGCTAACTGTCCTTGGAAATAAGGTAGTGAGCTCTACAAGTTCAGAGATTTCTATCAAGGTAGATGGAAAGGATCTTGAACACTTTAATCCATCTAAGACTGATTACTATATTCCTCAATCTAGCAAAGAAATCACTGCAACAGCAAGCAACAATGGCTTGGTGACAGTTGTTCCTGCAACAAGTGAAAAAGGTGCGACACGTCTTATCTTGAAAGCTGAGGATGGAACTGTTCTTAAAGAATATCGTATCTTCCGTGATGACGAAAAAGAGTCAACACAACCAGCAGCTGCAGAAAATAGTGCCAAGACCCTGAATGTTGGTGATCAACTTCAATTGCCTGCTGAAGTGACAGTCTATTATCCTTCACAAGCTGGCTGGGTTAAGGCTAACCTTGCAGTTCAATGGGATGTCATTCCTGAACATGCGACAGAACAGGAGGGAAGTTTTGAAGTAACTGGTCATGTCATTGGTACAAATCTAACAACTAAAATACAGGTGACAGTTGTAGCTAAAGGTAACCAAGTTCTGTCAGAAAATCCAAGCAACAATGAAACGGATTCTAAAGCCTTTGCTTCGACAACGAACGATACACAAGCAGCTTCACATGATAGAATTTTCTATATCAATGATGGAAAATACAATGAAGATGGACGTTGGACAAACTGGTCTCGTACTCCGAAAAATCAAGAAACTTCTGTCGGCCTACTCTTTAAGAAGGATGGAAAAATTACCTCTCAATCCATTGGAAAAGTAGCTATTCAGTTCTTTAAAGATAGTGGAACAGATGCTCCAGAGAAAATGGTTCTAGAAAGATATATTGGTCCTACCTTTACAGAACCAAGTACGATTTCTCGTTACGAAGAAAATGCTGACCATCCATTCAACAAGGCAGAAAATTGGGTATCAATCCCTTACAAAGCTTCTGGAGAAATCGTAGCTGGTAAACCAATAGAATTTAACTTTGATCCGATTCAAACGACAGCCATTCGAGCACGTATGACTCGTAAGTCTACTACTAATGGTTTGGCAGTTGTAGAATTTACAGCCTACTCTACAGGCAAAGGATCAGAAGTGGAAACACCATCAGCCACTATTTCGGTTGATGGAAAAGCATTGGAAAACTTTGATCCAAATGTGACAGATTATACACTAACAGCAATGAGTTCCCAACCAAAAGTTACTGCGACAACTAGTGGACATGGAGTAGTCACAGTTGTGAATCCTGGAAATATCAATCTTCCAACACTCGTGCGTCTTGTTTCCAAAGATGGAAATCTTGTGAAAGAGTATCGTTTACACTTTAATACAGCCTTCCAAACAACTCCGACAGAAGGAGTTAAAAACTTAGTAGCAGAAACTCCAAGCTTGGAAATTGAAAAGACTCCGCTTCCATTTAAAGAAGTTATTCGTGAAAATCCTGAACTTGCTCAAGGTCAACGTCGTGTTGTTTCTGAAGGACAAGATGGAGAAAAAGTTGACTATATTCAAGTTGTGGGAACTACTAGAACTATTGTTCATACTGAACAAAGAAAGGCTCAAGACCGCATTATCGAGGTAGGAGTAAAACCATCTATTTCAAATAGCAAGGGCGAGGAGCCTGCACCAGTCAACGAAGTTCCAGAATTCAAAGGAGGGGTCAACTTTGTAGAAGCATCGGTTAATGAAGTCCCTGAATTTAAGGGAGGGGCTAACTTTGTTGAAGGAGCAGTTAACGACATTTCAGAATACAAAGGGAAACAATCAACTGTAGGTAATCAGGTAGCACCAGTCGATGAGAAGCCTGACTTTAAAGACGGGGTAAATCCAGGAGTGCCTCAAGATAGTAAACTTCCAGAGGATAACGCTGCTCCAGAAACAGTGGGAAATCAGGAAGTACCAGTTCGGGAGAAAACAGAGCATCCAGTACAGAACATAGCTAATAACCAGACTGCAGAAAGAAAGGCTTCAGCAGTCAAAGGAGATCAAAATAGCTTACCAGAAACTGGTGAGAGAGAATCTGATACAGCCATCTTCTTAGCAGGTGTTAGCCTGGCCTTGTCAGCAGCACTATTGGCTACAAAACGTAAAGAAGATTAGACTTTATCTCTAAAGCATTCTGATTTTTATAAATTGATCGAGGATTAAAAATTGAATCGATGAATGAGTAGAGTTACTATGATATAGAACCTCAATTTGAGGAGAAATATAGTAGATTCTTGCAGGATAAAACGCATCGTATTAGAGTTTTGATTGAACTGCACCTCAAAAGTTAGACAGAAAAAATCTAACTTTTGGGGTGTTTTTATTATGAAATTAACTTATGATG
>NZ_JUPG01000180.1 GCF_001074825.1 Streptococcus pseudopneumoniae | reverse complement strand
GAAGAAATTCCATAAGCTCTTCTATTTTTCTTTTGGCAAAGTAATTCTTGAAAAACTCTTCTGTGTAAGGTTGCTTGCGATTGAGTTTATTACCACGCACCACTTGTCTCATAGTTGAGTCCGTCATAAAAAAGGTGGTATGCTTGTGACCGAAATCCATCTCCATATGTAGTAATGGAGCGTTCTTTTTTAAATCCTCAAAATCGGTAGAATTTTCCATCAAAAAATAGAGTCGTTGTTTGAGTTCGTACTTGTGATTGGTCTTACGATAAACTTCAAACTGCTGGTGGGAATAGCGATTCTCTATAATTTTCGCCCCTGCAATTTTACAAAATCTATCTGAAATCATTCGAAGATTTCGTTCCACATTATAATCCCACTTGAGTTTTTTGTCCGAATTACTATCAACCGAGTTGATAATGATGTGATTATGAAGGTGATTTTTATCAACGTGAGTCGCAACGATAAAACGAAATTTGCCACCGGTTAACTCCTTCATTGTCTCATAGCCGATCTGATTGATTTGTTCAGGAGTGAGATGATCCTCTGGAGAAAAAGACTGAATGATATGATGGGCATGAATTTTTCGTTGCTTTTCCTCTAACCTAGCATGCCGAAAATTATAAAGCGTATCATTTCTGATAAAAATTTCATGATACATCTGCACCATCTCATCATAGCTAGGAAAATCCAGAAAATTTCTCATGCCATAGTCCGATACCAATGCAAGATTCTTGGTCTTATCAGGATTAAGAATATACTTGATAATTTTTCTGCGATAACTCTTTCCGTGAATGGCAAAATGCTTAGTGATGACCATAAAACTCCCTCAACTTTTTTGCTTGAACACTAAACTCTTTCTCTACCTCACTTATCAAGTCATCGATTCCCTTTTTCAAGTCTTGCAATTCTTTACTTGAAATCAACTGAGATTGATTGACACTTCGGGCAATCTGGTTAATATTGTTGCCAATCCTCTTCAACTCAAACACCAAATCTTGATAACCAGTTGTATCAATGGTGATGAAATTCATACCAGGGTCAAGTAGGGTTCGTCGAGCATATTCTGAAAAAGATTGACAACCGCTTTGGTCGATATAATGTTTCAACTGACTCAATTCGCTATCAGAAAGGAAAACTTTCTTTAGATTGGTTCGGTAACGATTTTCCATGTGCCTACCTCATGTATTTTTTACGGAAGTCTTGACTAAGAGGAATGGAGTTCCCTATTTCTTGAATCAATTCCTGCACACAGGTTAAGAGAATGGATACATGTTCTTGGGTGACTTGATGTTCTGCCCTTGATAAGATTAAAATCTCATAAACATCACGACTGATTTGTTCTAGCTTTTGAGATTGCCAGAAGGTGAACCACTTTTCAGCAGTCATTTCTAACTCGTTCTCCAGTAACTTGTTTCTGGCAAATGAAGAAAAGTGTTCAAATCCTTTATTTTTCATCATTATGTCAATCATTTCTAATTCATTTGCGGTCAAATTAATCTCTTTGCGAATGTCTCTGTATTGTTCTGACATACTACTTCCTCACTTTTATCTATTGTCGGATAATTCCCGACCCCGTGTCAACCACGGGAAACTTATAAAAACAAAATCTATCGTCTTGTAAGGCTTTGCGAGCTCAGATATTGTGTCCACAATATCCCAAAAATCATATCGCCAACCGACCAAAACCTTCCAGTTTTGACAGCCAACGATAAGATAACTTGGTTGCTTCGCCCCCAAACCCCCAGGTAAAATTCTTAGTTGGATTTTTAAAAGTTGAGAAAAGTATAGCAGAAGAAATTTGGGGAAGTTATCACAGGAGAATGAGAGGATGAAAAAAGAGAGCCTAGGCTCTCAAATACCGTCTTAATGAAACAATGTTTTTTATATTTCCATTAACATATATATAGTCTCATCAACTGCCAACTTCAACATCCGATAATAAGATATTCTTTATATTTTTTAGCCCTACATTTGATATTTCGGAATCTGAAAATAGTTCAAATTTATATTTTATAAACATAGCACTACCATCATTATGTGTGGACATAATAATTTGATAGTCTGATAATGAATGTCTTATTAAATCAATTAAAGCATATACATTCATAGAATCCATATCTTGAATCGGATCATCAATTGATAAAAATTTGAACCCTCTTGAAATCTTAAATGTAGTATTTAGTGCCAAAGTGAAAGCAAACGAAATAACAGCTACTTGTCCAGAACTCAATTGATACATCACATCCTGCTCACTATTACTATTTGCTATAAACCTGATATTAGAATTGTTTTGAGTTGTTAGTAGAACTCCCATTCCTTGTTGGTAATTTTGTAAAATTTTAGCAGTGTACATATAGAAGGGAAGCTTCAACTTTTGAATCATCTGTTCTTGGTAAAACTTTATATTATTATTTAATTCTCTAACACGATCCTGAAGATATGTAATCGTTTGTTCAATGATTTGAAGACGTTTCTCAATTTGGTGAAACATCGTTAAACTTTGTAATTCAAACTGGTTAATAATATATTCTCTCTTTTGATTGATACTTTCTATAGTACAGTCCTCAAAAGTTTTTTCCTTAGATGCAAAGTATTTATCAAATAGATTTTGTGAATCTAAACTTTTAGAATAATCAAATACTATTTGAGATCTAAGAACCCCTAAAAATACTAGTAACCTATCTTTGTTCTCTTCAAATTTATGCAAGGAAATGGGTAAAAGGTCATAAGAAATTTCATATTTCCTTATTGATTCTCCAGCTAAAATAGAATATTTTTCTAAAAGTTTTTCAAAATCAACACTCTTATTTACAACTCTAAGGAAAGTACCATAAACTTCATTTGGAATCAATAGTTTTTCTTGCAATGAACTTATTAACTCTGTTTTCAAATTCTCAAACTCTTGTAGCGAAGCACTCTTATCAACAGGCAAAGGAGTAATCTCTGAGTTCATTACAACCAAGTTGCTAAAAGACTCAGGAAAATTATAATTACTTATGGATCGTATGGCCGCCAAAAAATCATCAGGAATAACAAAGAGTTTCTCTTGCTCCATTTGGATCTGATTTTGTAACTCCATTTTTAATTGATTTAATTCTTCAACCAAATTTGAAACTTCTATTTCAAAATTAGTCAAATTTTTACGTAGTTGATTCGTTGTTTCTTCATAGGCTGCCAGTAAATTCTCGCTCTCTCCCCAATCATAACCACAAAATATACATTCCGAATGATTTCCAGTGCTATGTTCTTTTAGACGAGTTCTTATCTCGAGTAGCTTGTTAATCGACTCTGTTCCATCATCTAGCTGCCCTTTTTTAAACTTATATTCTGTTAATTTAGGTTCAAATTTTTCAATCCATAGCCTGCCAAATTCCCATCCTGTAAAATTATTTAAAGAATTCTCAATTGATTTGATATCAATTTTAGCAATTTCAACATCAAGTAAGCTCTTCAATCTTTTTCCAAATTTAAACAACTTACTATCGTTTTCCAACAAGTCCTGTCGTTCAAGATAGTTTTTAAGTAAAAAATATGAGAAATTTTTTTCATTTGAAATTAAACTATAATTTTGTTTAATTGACTCTATATTTTCCTGATTTTCAAGTATTTCTCTAACTATTAAGTAAATAGTAAAATCTTTATCATCCAGTACCTCTCGCTCAAATTGCTCACTTTGTTTTCTAAGGTAGTAATCTTTTGGAGAAAATGAATTTCGAAATTCTTGTAATTTAGTAATTTCTGATAGATATATATTTAAACTTTCATTTGACAATTCTTCATCAAAAATAAGCGACTTATTGTTAAAAGGAAAGTCAATATCCGATCTAAGGGATAGCTTATAATAAGGCACCTCATTTCCTATAGATAGATTTTCTAACTTGTTTTTTTTATCTTTCAGATAGTTTTTATTAGACAGTAGCGTTTTTCTTAGTTCATCTAATCGTTTCTTTCTATCAACATAGTTTCCAATATTTAACAGGAAATTCAATTGTTCCTTTCTATCTTTCTCCTTTTGCTTCAAATAATAAGCTGTTTCATCTTGTTGAATATAATGAAACAAATCAAAAGTATCACCTAAGCTATAATCTTCTGTTTCATATCCTAAAAACTGACTAATGTCCTTTTGTATATCTCTTTCACTCGACCCCTCAAATTCTTCCTCAGATTGAAATGAAATTCCTGAACCAACCCGAACTCTTCTTTGAAATTTAGAAAATGAAAACTTTGGTACATTGCTATCCTCAGTATTCATACTACTCTTATAGAGACTAGATATTATCAAAGAATTACCCTCATCATTTGTCAACATAAGCTCGATGAATGTATTTTCATTAGGATTATTTTGAAAATATGGAGCACTAAAACTACTTCTACCGTCACTATAATCGGATTCTTCAATTCGACGAATTTTCCCAGTTAATGATAACTCTATTGCATCAAAAATTGTAGTTTTCCCAAATCCATTTGGTCCAACAAACAAAGTTACACTCTCCTGAAAATCAATAATTCTAGTTCCCTTTATATTTTTAAAGTTTTTTATTAAAATTTTTTCGATTTTCATTTTAATAATTCTCCTATTTGTAGTAAATCTGAAATATTATCATCATCGGTAGAAATATCTTGTAGTGATTTTGATAATTTCTCACCAGTGACCTTAGTATAAAAATCCAATAATCTATTATCTAATTCATCCTTATCATCCTGATACTGATTTTCTATACTTTTATAAATATCATTTCTTTTAGGGAGTGTGAAAAATGGTAGTTTTACTCCAATTTCCATCGCCATAAAATACGACTCACTAAAAAACATATCCTCTTCAAAAGCGTCAATATTAAATTCCAAGTAATTATAAAGTGCTTCATTAGTGGCTTTATCACGTAAATCTGATAACCCATTTTGAGTATATAATATGACGAACTTTCTAAAATAATAATAGTCCTCTTCAATCAACAATATTGATCTTTGGATTTTTTCATCTTCAAAAGTATCTTTCAAGTCATCAACTTCTACCAAAATAAACATAGAAGTATTTTTCTTGATATTTTCATGTTTTGATGTTAGTGATACTCTTTCAAATTCTTTTATTACTTGTGAAGTCTTATCATCTTCGAAAAAATTATTTAGCTCATTAGGACTATATTGACTAACAATAAAATACTCGGAATTTTGTAAGTTAGTATAGAAATCAAATTCTGTATCCAACTGGATAAAATGGTTATTTTGTAAAAATTTTAGAACAATGTCTCTCATATTAGTCCTCCGGTACCCTCAAACTCTTTTCTTTTGCTTCCTTAATGCTAATAAATTCCATATTCGATTTAAAAATGTTATGTTGTACCCCAGTACTCCATTCTTCACGATATCTATTATCTAGCATGCCATCAAATTCATCAATTTTATTCCAAATATGCAACTCATCTATATCTCTATTAATAAGAAAATCATGATTAAAAGTAGCTTTTAAAAATTCTGAGTTGTCAATTATTTCTTGAATAATTTTTGCAATTCTCCCAGGTCTATCCTGAATACTAATCAAAGAAGTTCTATAACTCTTCTCATTATTATCTAAATAACTGTAAGCTTTAAACGAAAATCCCTTAAATTTCTCCAGCAACACATAAAATATATCCTCTATTGGGGCTTTACGAAACAAGTCTAAAAAATTTTCATCTGAATTTTCGTGTGGTAACATCATTCTCACAAATTCATAAAACTCATCTTTAGTCAATGACAGTAAATGATTATTTATTTCATCCATAAGTTTAAAATCTTCCTCACTGATGTCATTTGCATAATCACAATGATATTTTTCCCACCTATAGATCAAATTATTCTTCATTTCATATACTTCATCTTTAGGAACTTCCTCTTCAATAATGGAAATTATTTTCCCAAAAGATATTTCTGGAAAACCAGATTCACTATGTGCTTCTCCAATGCTATGATCCAATAAAGAACCTACATACCTGAGATATACTTGCTCTAGATGTGAGTCACTATCATTCAATGAATTACCCTTTAATTTTAAAATTTCTTTTATTTCAGCTATACAATAATCTTTAATTATATCATCATTTTCCTGAGAAAGTGGACAATAAAAAAGATCATTAGCCTGATTATATTTATAAAGCCTGACACAAGAAATATTATCTGTGTATTTTGTTCTACTAGGATATTTTTTAAAATAATCATCTTTTGATAGATTAAAATCTGGCACATCTACAATCACATGTAGATATATGTTTTCTTTAGAAACCACCTCACGTGCTACATTTCCACTACCATCAAATTCATGAACCTGATATCCCTTAACATTTATTTTTTCCTTTCCCTTTTCAAACTTCCTAGTTTGTATATTAAAAAGGTCTGAGTAATCCTCTCTCTCATTACCATTGACATAGGCTTTTACTTGATGCCTCGATAATACTTGATCATCATCACCAACAATATCGAAGTCCTCAGCATTCTCATATCTTATAGCATAATCCTCAAGATTTTCTATATTATTTTCAATGCATTCTCGTAATTGTCTTAATGCTACTAAAAAGCCAACTTTTCCTTGATGAATATAACCACTCCAACTTGGTGTTGCATTCCTATTTTGGTCAATGTTTGAAATCGCCAACTTAATCCCCCCTATTATTTTACTCTTTGTTAATCACCCACAACCGTTCCTGTCCTACCTTCATCATCTCCTCTTCTACCATACTCCACTCTCCTAAAAGGCAGTTTTGAAGAACTTCTGCTGCTGACCTTTCATTGGTTTCAGAATCATAGATGCAAGTCATATCTCGTTGGTAAATTTGAATTCTTTCAAAGATAGCTAGTTCTTCCAATTGCCGTGTATTAT
>NZ_JUPG01000179.1 GCF_001074825.1 Streptococcus pseudopneumoniae | reverse complement strand
AATTGGATTATTATCACGCATTCCAACACCACCTGTATTATCTACAGCTGTTACAGGGATTGGAGTAATTGGCTCGTTTTTAGTTACAGTTGTATCATTGGCTGTGATTGTTGGTCCTGTTACGTCTTTTACTGTAACTGGTACATTTACAGTATCACTTGATCCATCTGAATAGGTTACTTTTACAACCGCATTTCCTGCATTTCCTGCTGTTGCAGTTGAAGTTGGTTTACTTTGTACCGTTAATGTTCCTGGTGCATAGTTCTTCACTTTTGCTTTTACTGCATCATCTGTGATTGGCTGACCTTGGTTTACAGTTAACGTGTCTCCTGTCGGATTATATTTGCTAGCTTGATCTTGAACAGTAATTCTTATTGTTTTTTCTGAAGAATTATTATTTTTATCATATGCTTTAATTTTTACAGTATAGAATCCTGTCTTAGCATTCGTAGTACCTGTAATTTTGCCATTTTCATATTTTAATCCTTGTGGTAAATTGCTTACCTCAATTGGATTATTATCACGCATTCCAACTCCACCTGGATTATCTACAGCTGTTACAGGAATTGGCGTGATTGGTTCGTTTTTAGTTACTGTAGCATCACCTGCTGTAATTGTTGGAGCTATCTTGTCACGAGATGTTACAGTGAAAGTAAATGTTACTGGTTTAGCTGCGTGACCTGCATTATCAGTAGCCTTAAATGTAATCGTATTCGTTTTACCAACATCTTCTGCAGTTGTTGTAATTGTAATTCGTCTTGATTGTTCAGTATCCGTGTTTGTTAATGGAGTTGCAGATACATTCCCTGTAATAAGTCTCTTACCATATTTCGTTGTTAAATCACTAGGATCAAAATTAACATGTTTATCGTCTCTTGCTGTTACTGTGAAGGTTACTGTTTTACCTTCTACTACGTTTTGGCTAGCTGGTGAGATTGTTAATGTAGGTGGTTGGTTATCTGGTGCTTCTGTTGGAGTAACAGGGTTACTTTTATCAGAAGTTACTGTTCCATTAGCATTAGTAACTACTGTTTCAGCCTTAATAGGATTTCCTGGTAAAGCTTCTGTAACTGTAACTGTAGCAGTCTGTCCATTAGTTGTTCCAGTTCCAATAACTCTATTACCATCATAAAGTTTAACTGTCGAACTGTTTGGCACGCCGGTTCCGACATTTACAGTAATTTGTTGACCTGGTAAGCCTTTTTTATTGGCAACACTTGATGTAATAGTCGGTTGTTTTGGTTTAACGTTTAATGTAACTGTTCCATCTGAACCAGAATTTTTATCTTCTGAACTCGAACCATCTTTATAAGTTGCAATAGATTTATACTTGAATACTCCAGCTTCTGCTGTACTTGGTGACTTATTATCTTTCCAAGTCCAGTTCATACCTGCAGGGAAAATTCCGCCTTTTTTATGTGTAACATAACCTGAAGATACAGGGTTGATTGGATCTCCTGCGTTATCTCCTACTGTTTTTGTAACTGTTAAACCTTGAATTGGGTCTTTTGGTGCTTCTGGATCATTTTGTAAACGAGCACCCCATGACCCCATAATGTAAGACTGATTCGTTGTCCATCCTTTTGTTGTTGTGGCTGCATAGACACGACCGTATTTAGCTGCTTCTTCAGGAGTCACATTATCTCTAATTTTAATCTTAGCATGCATGTGCACGGCATAATCAGTGCTATCTTGTCCAACTTTAAGACCCAAGTAATATGATGCACCTGGATAGCTACCGTTTTTATTTTTAGGAAGCTTATTTAGCTCTGGATCGTATTCATTGTTCTTAAATACATCCTTTCGCTGGTTATCACGATACAGTCCTGATAATGGGTCATACATTGTTTGTTTATCAGCATTAAAGATATGATAGTTCTGACCCGTAAAATTCGAGATATAAGCTGTGTTTCCATATTGATTAAATGCTTCAAATCCATCAGAAAGTTTTTTACCACTATTTCGATTCTTAGGAGCATAACGTGTGAAATATAGGTCTTTTACCGTATTAGATTTATATAATCCGTTGGATTGAAGATCCATGATATTAAACGGGCCTTGGAAATAGTATTCTTGCTGTTTAGAAAGCCCAGTAATCTTGTTACCATCGTTATTGAAGAAGACATCATAGACAATCCATTTCCCTTCACTATCTTGCACATAGGTTGCTTTGATATCTGTTTTACGTCTGGTAAACTCAGGATCATTATTCCTTGTTCCGTTCCCACCGTTCTCTCTCGGATCGACAGAAGCATAATATTTGATATCTGCTAGAGCACCTTGATTAATTTGACCATTTGCTCTAAACCCTGTACCTTGAGCCATTCTCTGACCATTACGTGAGTCACGAGCACCTGAAGTCAAACGTGTTGTAGCGTTTTTAACAGAGTTAAACATTCTCTTCAC
>NZ_JUPG01000178.1 GCF_001074825.1 Streptococcus pseudopneumoniae | reverse complement strand
TGCTACCTTAGCTTTTTCTGCTTCAGTCAAGTTGCTTGGATCTACAACTGGTGTTACCGCTGGGTCCTTAACTGCGTTATCTGATGATTTCTTAACTGCATCACCTGATGGAATAACGGCTGTGCTGCCATCTGGGAAGGTTACTGTAGTTGTGCCATCCTTGCCAACTTTAACATCTGTTACTGTTGGGTTAGCTTTCTTAACTTCGTCTGCTACCTTAGCT
>NZ_JUPG01000177.1 GCF_001074825.1 Streptococcus pseudopneumoniae | reverse complement strand
AATCTAACTTTTGGGGTGTTTTTATTATGAAATTAACTTATGATGATAAAGTTCAGATCTATGGACTTAGAAAACAAGGATATAGCATAGAGAAGCTTTCAAATAAATTTGGGATAAACAATTCTAATATTAGGTACATGATTAAATTAATTTCTATAAATATTTTAGGAGTGATAGTGCACTATTCTAGTTTTAATCTATTATAATTTATAAAAATGCTTTAGAGGCAACATTGTACTATTCTAGATTAAATATCCTATAAAGGACCTTCCAGAATTCCATGCTTTAGACAGGACTGTTAAGTTATACTCAATGAAAATCACAAAGCAAACTAGGAAGCTAGACGCAAGCTTTACTTGAGTACGGTAAGGCGATGCTGACGTGGTTTGAAGAGATTTTCGAAGAGTATTGGGTATGAAAAAACCACCCAAATGGGTGGCAATGAGTCATAAAATATCTTTATTTGATAGCATTAACCAAGTCTTCCGCTTGTTTTTCAAGTGAATTTAGGACTGTTTCTTCAAGAACCAATTTTCCGTCTGCCCAAGCAGAGTCATTAACACGTGCAGCAGTGAAATCACCAACGACTTGTGTACGGATAAATGGCAAGAGGTCTTTGTAAATAGCGAAGAGTTGATCGTGACCTGCATTGGCTACAGATGATACTGTGATAAATTTGTCTTGAAGGGCAGAAGCGCCACGTGTATCAGATAAGTCAAGGGCGCGAGATAGCCAGTCAAGCAAGTTTTTCACTGTACCAGGGATAGAGAAGTTGTAGACTGGAGAGAAAATCCAGATAGCATCAGCAGCAAGAACCGCTTCACGAGCAGCAGCTACAGCTGGGTGAGTTGGAACTTCCAAATCTTGGCTGAAGAGAGGAATAGCTGAATAATCGAGGTAGCTAACTTCTGCTTTACCAGCAAGTGCTTTCTCAGCTTCGAGGGCCATTTGGTGGTTGAAAGAACCTTGGCGTAGGGATCCGACGATAAATAATACTTTTTTAGACATGATGTGTCTCCTTTTTCTTAAATTTCCGAGAACTCTCTCGTTGTTATAAAATATATTACAACAAAACAAAACAACTTGCAAGAAATTTGCTCAAAGATTATTTGAAAACTATAAAACTGCAGAAACTCAAGCCACTTGTGACTGGAATGCATTTGGTTTTCGCAGAGCATTCCTATATTCTCTTGTAATATGATGACACAAGTGCTAAAATAAACGAGAAAACTCGAAATAGAAACCGTAGAACGGCTATTTTCCGGTATCATTTCATAAACAATTAAACGAAAATAATGGCATTGAAGAATGCTTCTAAAAGGGGTGGAGATCATGTAAGGAACAGATTAACAAGTGACGGACAAAAGAAGTAATAATACACTTGTTAAAGGAGAAAAGATGTTAATAAGAAATTATCGGAGAAATATTGGCCTGATGGCCGGAGTTGAGTTTTTTGCATTTTTAGGGATTACCAGTTTTTGGATTCTCTTTCTCAGTCAAAACG
This sequence comes from Streptococcus pseudopneumoniae, assembly GCF_001074825.1. Lineage (GTDB taxonomy): Bacteria > Bacillota > Bacilli > Lactobacillales > Streptococcaceae > Streptococcus > Streptococcus pseudopneumoniae_C. The sequence goes on along the minus strand of NZ_JUPG01000177.1, from coordinate 9,214 downwards.
GAATGTCTATTTGGCAGATTGGACTTCTGGAAAGTATTTTTCATACGACCAGTCTTCTCTGTGAAATTCCATCTGGTATGTTAGCTGACCGCTATTCCTATAAGACTAACCTTTATTTAAGTCGAATAGCAGGGATTGTGTCTTCCATTCTCATGTTGGCTGGGCAGGGAAATTTTTGGATTTATGCACTAGCTATGGCGGTAAGTGCCTTGTCTTATAATTTTGATTCAGGCACAAGCGCAGCAATGGTCTATGACTCGGCTGTAGAGGCTGGACTAAAGGAGCGTTACCTATCCATTTCAAGTTTCCTATCAGGAGTGTCAGAAGGAACTCAGTCTTTGGGGACAGTTTTGGCAGGATTTTTTGTCCATGGCCAATTGCACCTGACCTACTATATCATGATTGCGACTTCTATCATAGTTCTTTTCCTGATTTGGATGTTGAAAGAACCTAGTGTCAAGGTAGAAAAAGCTGATAGTGTGACCATGAAACAGATTATTTGGACTGTTAAGGAAGAGTTGGAGCGAAATCCCATGATGTTCAACTGGATGATTTTGTCTCAGATTGTCGGAACACTCATGTGCATGTTTTATTTTTACTATCAAAATCAGTTACCAGATTTGAGTGGTTGGCAAATTTCAGCAGTTATGCTACTTGGTAGTCTCTTAAATATCGTCGCAGTCTATCTAGCGAGTAAGATTGGAAAGAAATATGCCGCCTTGAAGCTTTTCCCTGTCCTTGTCTTGCTGACTGGAGTCACCTATATGCTGTCCTACTTTGGAACACCTCTAATCTATATTTTGATTTACTTGATTAGTAATGCTCTATATGCTCTTTTTCAGCCGATTTTTGACAATGATTTGCAAGAGCGGCTCCCAAGTGAAGTAAGGGCAACCATGCTGAGTGTCTACTCTATGATGTTTAGCCTAAGTATGATTGTATTCTTCCCACTGACAGGGTGGTTGATTGACCATTTAGGATTTGTAGTAACATTTCTTTATTTAGGCTTCTTTTTAGTCATGATTAGCCTTCTACTGCCTGTCTTTTTAGGAAAAATGGCTAAAAGAATGGATGATAAAGCGATTCTATAAAGTAAAGAACTTATGAAAACTTGAGTGTCAAGCTCAGGTTTTTTAATAGGTTGATTTTCGAGCTGTCTTTACTTTTCTTGCTCGGTTTTAACCAAGAAAAATCTGTTTTGTTTGAAGGAAGAAATAATATAGGTTTGTTCTTGCATTCACTTGTAATAAAGCTTAATAGATGGTAAAATAGACGAGTGAAAAAAAGACAAAACAAAGCAAAAAATAATCTACTGTGGCAGTATGGTCTAGGGATGACGATTTTGTTTGTGGTTATCAGTGCTTCCTTTCTGTATCTAGTGTTTCTGAGTATGAAACCCTATCAAACTGCTAAAAGTGAAGGAGAAAAATTAGCTCAGCAGTATGCAGGATTAGAGCAGGCTGATCAGGTTGACTTATACAATGGCTTGGAATCTTATTACAGCGTTCTTGGCCGTAATAAACAGCAAGAGGCGCTTGCTGTCCTGATTGGAAAAGATGACCATACGATTTACGTTTATCAGCTAAATCAGGGTGTGTCACAAGAAAAAGCGGAAGCTGTTTCGAAGGAAAAAGGAGCTGGCGAAATTGACAAGATTACCTTTGGCCGTTATCAAGAAAAGCTAATCTGGGAAGTCAAGTCAGGCTCTGATTTTTATCTAGTAGATTTTGAAACAGGAGCATTGGTCAATAAGGAGGGCCTATGAAATTATCCAACCGTGTTTTAGAAATGGAAGAAAGTGTGACTCTGGCTAGTGATGCAAGAGCAAAGAAGTTAAAGACTGAAGGAAAAGATGTACTTTTCTTAACTTTAGGTCAGCCCGATTTCCATACTCCCAAAAATATTCAAGATGCAGCTGTTGCAGCCATTCGAGATGGACGTGCTTCTTTCTATACGGTAGCTTCAGGTTTGCCTGAGTTAAAAGCAGCAGTCAATACCTATTTTGAGCGTTATTATGGTTATTCCGTAGCGGCCAACGAAGTCACATTTGCTACCGGTGCTAAGTTCTCACTCTATACTTTCTTTATGGCTGTGGTTAATCCAGGTGATGAAGTGATTATCCCAACCCCATACTGGGTCAGCTATGGAGATCAGGTCAAGATGGCAGAAGGTGTACCAGTCTTTGTTCCTGCTAAGGAAGACAATCACTTTAAGGTGACCGTAGAGCAGTTAGAAGCAGCTCGTACAGATAAAACTAAGGTTTTGGTGTTGAATTCGCCATCCAATCCGACAGGAATGATTTACACCCGTGAGGAACTCTTGGCTATCGGAAATTGGGCTGTTGAACATGACATTCTCATCCTAGCAGATGATATTTATGGTCGTTTAGTCTATAACGGGAATGAGTTCGTACCAATCTCTAGTCTATCAGAAGCCATTCGCAAGCAAACCATTGTCATTAACGGTGTATCAAAAGCTTATGCCATGACGGGTTGGCGGGTAGGTTATGCAGTGGGTGATCCAGAAATTATTGCTGCTATGAGCAAATTGACAGGTCAAACAACTTCTAACCTAACTGCTGTTTCACAATATGCAACTATCGAAGCCCTAACTGGACCGCAAGATTCTGTGGAAGTTATGCGTCAAGCATTTGAAGAACGTCTCAATACCATCTATCCACTCTTGTGTGAAGTCCCTGGTTTTGAAGTTGTCAAACCACAAGGAGCTTTCTATCTCTTTCCAAATGTCAAAAAAGCTATGGAGATGAAAGGTTATACGGACGTTACTGACTTTACAACAGCTATTCTTGAAGAGATTGGTTTGGCACTCATAACAGGAGCAGGATTTGGAGCACCAGAAAATGTGCGTCTCAGCTATGCGACAGATCTAGATACGCTTCAAGAAGCGGTTAAACGCTTGAAAGCATTTATGGAAAAATAAAAAAGAAAAGGAAAAACAATGACAAAACGTGTAACGATTATTGATGTAAAAGACTATGTTGGTCAAGAAGTGACGATTGGCGCTTGGGTTGCCAACAAATCAGGAAAAGGGAAAATCGCCTTCTTGCAATTGCGTGATGGAACAGCCTTCTTCCAAGGTGTGGCCTTTAAACCAAACTTTGTAGAAAAATTTGGTGAAGAAGTGGGACTTGAGAAGTTTGATGTTATCAAACGCTTGAGCCAAGAAACTTCTGTTTATGTGACAGGAATTGTCAAAGAAGATGAGCGTTCTAAGTTTGGTTATGAGCTTGATATCACAGATATTGAAGTGATCGGTGAATCTCAAGACTACCCAATCACACCAAAAGAACACGGAACAGACTTCTTGATGGACAACCGTCACTTGTGGCTCCGTTCTCGTAAGCAAGTAGCGGTTATGCAAATCCGCAACGCTATCATCTATGCAACTTATGAGTTCTTCGACAAGAACGGTTTCATGAAGTTTGATAGCCCAATTCTTTCAGGAAATGCAGCAGAAGATTCAACAGAACTCTTTGAAACGGACTACTTCGGAACTCCAGCATACTTGAGCCAATCAGGTCAGCTTTACCTAGAAGCAGGGGCTATGGCTCTTGGTCGTGTATTTGACTTTGGTCCAGTATTCCGTGCTGAAAAATCAAAAACGCGCCGTCACTTGACTGAGTTCTGGATGATGGACGCAGAGTACTCATACTTGACACATGATGAGTCACTTGACTTGCAAGAAGCTTATGTAAAAGCTCTTCTTCAAGGTGTTCTTGACCGTGCTCCTCAAGCTCTGGAAACATTGGAACGTGATACAGAGCTCTTGAAACGCTACATTGCAGAGCCATTCAAACGCATCACTTACGATCAAGCCATTGACCTCTTGCAAGAGCATGAAAATGATGAAGACGCTGACTACGAGCATCTTGAGCATGGAGATGACTTTGGTTCACCTCATGAAACTTGGATTTCAAACCACTTTGGTGTGCCAACATTTGTCATGAACTACCCAGCAGCCATCAAGGCCTTCTACATGAAACCAGTTCCTGGAAATCCAGAGCGCGTGCTTTGTGCAGATTTGCTTGCTCCAGAAGGCTATGGAGAAATCATCGGTGGGTCTATGCGTGAGGAAGACTACGATGCTCTTGTAGCTAAGATGGATGAACTTGGTATGGATCGTACAGAGTACGAATTCTACCTTGACCTTCGTAAATACGGTACTGTACCACACGGTGGATTTGGTATCGGTATCGAACGTATGGTAACCTTCGCGGCAGGAACAAAACACATCCGTGAAGCTATTCCATTTCCACGTATGTTGCACCGTATTAAACCGTAAGAATAGAAAAACGCCCATGTGGCGTTTTTTCGCATTCCAGAGTTTTTACTTGCGTAAAAAAATGTTTTCTAGTATAATAGTTTATTGTGAGCGAACCTCACTTACCCCTTGCAAAGTCTTGGGGTCATTAGACCAAAAGGAGGAACATATCAATGGCTAAATACGAAATTCTTTATATCATTCGTCCAAACATTGAAGAAGAAGCTAAAAACGCTTTGGTAGCACGTTTTGACTCTATTTTGACTGACAACGGTGCAACTGTTGTTGAATCAAAATCTTGGGAAAAACGTCGTCTTGCATACGAAATCAAAGATTTCCGTGAAGGACTTTACCACATCGTTAACGTTGAAGCAAACGACGATGCAGCTCTTAAAGAGTTTGACCGTCTTTCAAAAATCAACGCTGACATTCTTCGTCACATGATCGTCAAAACTGACGCGTAAGAAGGTAAACTATGATTAACAATGTTGTACTTGTAGGGCGTATGACACGTGACGCTGAGTTGCGTTATACCCCATCAAATGTAGCAGTTGCGACTTTTACTCTTGCAGTAAACCGTACATTTAAGAGTCAAAATGGCGAACGTGAGGCTGATTTTATCAATGTCGTTATGTGGCGTCAACAGGCTGAGAACCTTGCTAACTGGGCTAAAAAAGGCTCACTTATCGGGGTGACAGGTCGTATCCAGACTCGTAGTTACGATAACCAGCAAGGACAACGTGTCTACGTGACAGAGGTCGTGGCTGAGAATTTCCAAATGTTGGAAAGCCGTAGTGTGCGTGAGGGTCACACAGGTGGAGCTTACTCTGCACCAACTGCAAACTATTCAGCACCTACAAATTCAGTACCAGACTTTTCACGTGATGAAAATCCATTTGGAGCAACAAATCCTTTGGATATTTCAGATGATGATTTACCATTCTAATGGACAACTAAAATTATAAAGGAGAAAAAACATGGCTCAACAACGTCGTGGCGGATTCAAACGCCGTAAAAAAGTTGATTACATCGCAGCAAACAAAATTGAATATGTTGATTACAAAGATACTGAGCTTCTTAGCCGTTTCGTTTCAGAACGTGGGAAAATCCTTCCTCGTCGTGTAACAGGAACTTCAGCTAAAAACCAACGTAAAGTAACAACAGCTATCAAACGCGCTCGCGTAATGGCTTTGATGCCTTTCGTAAACGAAGATTAAAAAAGAGGTCCGGGGGACCTCTTTTTCAGACCCGGTTGGGTCTTTTTTTCACGAGCCTTGAAATGGGAGAGCGAGTTGGGGTTCGGTTGGATCTCTTTTTCATGAGCTTGGAAATAAGAAAGTGAATTAAAACTCGGTTGGGTCTTTTTTCACGAGATAGTTTTTTTCTGACCTTGGCGTGCTATAATGGTAATAAAAAGAGTAAAGGTGGGTAAGTCAAAGATGAATTGTACGATTAGAAATATGATTAAGTCTGATATTGAATCCTTATCTCATGGATTTATGAATCAAGGTTGGTCTGGTAGAGAGGAAATTTTGGCTAGATATTTTCTGGAACAGGAAAGCGGGGAGAGAGAAGTCTTAGTTGCAGAAATTGATGGTGCTGTAGCGGGCTACGTTACTATTTTGCCCTTTGCTAAACATGGTCCTTTTGCAGAAGTCTATCCAGAATTATCAGATTTTAATGTGTTTGAGCCTTTTCGAAATCAAGGGATTGGAAATCAACTGCTAGAAGAAGCAGAAAAACGAGTCAAGTTTGTTTCAAGTAAGGTCACTCTTGGTGTAGGTTTGCACTTAGGCTATGGCCCTGCCCAGAGATTGTATATCAGACGGGGATATATTCCAGATGGGACAGGTGTCTGGTATCGAAATCAACCCTTGGAAATGAATGCAACTTGCCAAAATAATGATGATTTGGTTCTGTATCTTGTAAAGGAATTCGGATAAGAGACAAGGATTTTATTGGGGATGTGGGATTTCTCTACTTTATGGTATAATGGAAAGAGTTAGATTGAAAGAGGTAGTGAGATGGATGCGAAATTAAGATACAAGGCAAAAAAGATTAAGATTGTCTTTTTTGATATTGATGATACCTTGCGAAATTCCAAGACTGGTTTTATTCCGTCTTCAATCCCAACTGTTTTTAAGCAATTACGTGAGAAAGGAATTTTGACAGGTATTGCTTCTGGACGAGGGATTTTTGGTGTTGTTCCAGAGATTCGTGAGCTCAAGCCTGACTTTTTTGTGACCTTAAATGGTGGCTATATCGAAGATAAAAAAGGTCAGGTTATTTATCAACATCAGATTGAGAAGTCAGATGTTGAGGAGTATATTTCTTGGGCCAAGCAAGAGGAAATCGAGTATGGTTTGGTTGGGAGTCATGATGCCAAGTTGTCGACTCGTACAGATATGATTAGTGAAGCTATCAATCCAATTTACCCTGATTTAGATGTAGATCCTGATTTCCATGAAAAAGAAAATATCTATCAGATGTGGACTTTTGAAGATAAAGGAGATGACTTGCATTTACCTGACAGTCTCTCAGACAAACTTCGCATGGTTCGTTGGCATGAGCATTCGTCTGACATTGTGCCGATTTCAGGATCCAAAGCGACGGGGGTGGAAAAGGTTGTAGAACACCTTGGCTTGAAACCAGAGAACGTCATGGTTTTTGGAGATGGCCTCAACGACTTGGAACTCTTTGATTATGCTGGAATCAGCGTTGCAATGGGAATTTCTCATGAAAATATCAAAGAAAAAGCAGATTATATAACAAAAACATTAGAAGAAGATGGCATTTTTGATGCCTTAGAAGGATTTGGTATGGTAGAAAAAGAATTGCATTTTCCACAAGTAGATATTGAAACAGCAGAAGGTCCTCTTGCGACTATTAAGACCAATCACGGAGACTTGCGTATCAAGCTCTTCCCTGAATATGCTCCTAAAACAGTGGCTAACTTTGTTGCTCTTTCAAAAGATGGCTACTATGATGGAGTCATTTTCCACCGTATTATCAAGGACTTTATGATCCAAGGTGGAGATCCAACTGGAACTGGTATGGGTGGCGAGTCAATCTACGGCGAATCTTTTGAGGACGAGTTCTCAGAAGAACTTTACAATATCCGTGGTGCCCTTTCAATGGCCAATGCTGGTCCAAATACCAATGGTAGTCAGTTCTTTATCGTACAAAATCAACACCTGCCATATTCTAAGAAAGAAATTGCTCGTGGTGGTTGGCCAGAGCCGATTGCGGAAATCTATGCTAACCAAGGTGGAACTCCTCACCTAGACCGCCGTCACACGGTTTTTGGTCAGCTAGCTGATGAAGCATCTTACGCTGTCTTGGATGCCATTGCTTCTGTTGAGACAGGGGCTATGGACAAGCCAGTTGAAGATGTGGTGATTGAAACTATTGAAATTGAGGACTAAGATGAAAATCGGTGATAAGCTAAAGGGGCGTATTACAGGGATTCAGCCCTACGGTGCCTTTGTTGAGCTAGAGACGGGTGATACGGGGCTGATTCACATTTCAGAAATTCGAACAGGATTTATTGAGAATATTCATGAAGCCCTGAAAGTCGATGAAGAGGTTCAAGTTCAGGTAGTTGATTTAGATGAATTTACAGGGAAGGCTAGTCTTTCTATCCGCACTTTAGAGGAAGAAAAGCACCAGTTTCCTAGACGGAGACGCTTTTCAAGCGACCGCTTTAACTACGGATTTGCGCCTCTCAAAAGAATGATGCCAATTTGGACCAAGGAAGCCCTTCAACATTTGAAGAAGCAGAAGAATTAGTTAGAAATCTATATTCTTTGTAATGTTAATATAAATTTGCTATAATAGGACCATGGAAGAAGAACAATTATTAAAATCAGGAGAGCGCATTAACCAGCTCTTTTCGACAGATATTAAAATCATTCAAAATAGAGAGGTTTTTAGCTATTCGGTGGATAGTGTTCTCTTGTCACGCTTTCCACGTTTTCCTAAGAAGGGGTTGATTGTGGATTTCTGCGCTGGGAATGGAGCAGTGGGGCTTTTTGCCAGCACCCGTACTCAGGCACAGATATTGGCTGTTGAGATTCAGGAGCGTTTGGCGGATATGGCTGAACGCTCTGTCCGTTTGAATGGTTTGGAAGAGCAAATGCAGGTCATCTGCGACGATTTGAAAAATATGCCTGCTTACATTCAGGGGAGTAAGGTGGATATGATTTTGTGTAATCCGCCCTATTTCAAGGTGGATCCTCATTCCAATCTGAATGAGAGTGAACATTATCTCTTGGCGCGACATGAAATTACGACCAATCTGGAGGAAATCTGTCGTAGTGCCCAAAGTATTCTCAAGTCCAATGGACGCTTGGCCATGGTTCATAGACCTGATCGCCTCTTGGATATCTTAGATATGTTACAACGACATAATCTAGCTCCTAAGCGCCTGCAGTTTGTTTATCCAAAGCGGGAAAAGGAAGCCAACATGCTCTTGATTGAAGCTATCAAGGATGGCTCAACGAGTGGTTTTAAGATTTTACCACCTTTGATTGTCCACAATGATGATGGTTCCTATACGCCCGAACTTGAAGAGATTTATTATGGATCATAAGGCTTATATGTATGTGCTGGAGTGTCGTGATGGTTCTTATTATACAGGGTATACGACTGATGTGAGAAGACGCCTTGCTGTCCACAATAGTGGAAAGGGAGCCAAATATACGCGAGCTCGCTTGCCAGTCAAGCTCATCTATGCTCAAGGTTTTGCCAGTAAGGAAGAAGCCATGTCGGCAGAAGCCATGCTCAAGCGTAAGAAGAGACAGCAAAAGGAAATATTTTTATCTGAAAATCAAGATAGAAATTTACTCATACTCAATGAAAATCAAAGAGAAAACTAGGAAGCTAGCCGTAGGTTGCTCAAAGCACTGCTTTGAGGTTGTAGATAAGACTGACG
>NZ_JUPG01000019.1 GCF_001074825.1 Streptococcus pseudopneumoniae | reverse complement strand
ACTTGCAATTTTTCCGCTATCATCTTTGAATTTAATATCGAATGAGTTTTCTTCTCCAGCATAAACATAAACTTCCTTAGTATCTTTATTAGAATAAGGAATCTCTACTGTTGGAGCTACTACTGGAGCTGCTGGTGTTGCTGGCGCTGTTGGAGTTGTTGATGCTGAACTTGGGGCTTTAACCGTTACTTTAACTGGAACTTCTTCATTAGATCCATCTGGGTATGTTACAACTACTGTAGCATCTTTTTCACCTGGTGTCGCTGTGTCTACTGGAGCTTTGAAGGCTACTTTTGTACCCTTAGGAAGATCTTTTATATTTCCAATTGAATCTTCTGCTTTTGGTGTTGTTCCTTTGTTTACAGTTTGTGGTTTAGCTGT
>NZ_JUPG01000176.1 GCF_001074825.1 Streptococcus pseudopneumoniae | reverse complement strand
CAAAACACTGTTTTGAGGTTGTGGATAGAACTGACGAAGTCAGTAACCATATCTACGGCAAGGTGAAGCTGACGTGGTTTGAAGAGATTTTCGAAGAGTGTTACTTAATCTTCTTAATACTTTGACTAAGGATAAATCCTACAATCATCCCTACAATATTTTGCATGAAATTTGGTAGGATTTCTGGTAGAGCTGCTGCCCAGCCATTCATTAAAGTAGAACCCAAGGCGTAGCCCCCTACCATAGCAATAGTTGCCAAAATAAGGCCTAGCCACTGAGTCTTGCCTTTAAATCCTGCGAAAAATCCTTGCAAGCCATGGTTGATCAAGCTAAAGAACATCCATTGAGGGTAGCCTGATAAGAGGTCAATCAAGAAACCTGCTAGTCCTCCGACTACAGCCCCTTCACGACTACCAAAGTAAAAGGCCGCAAAGAAGACACCCGCATCTAAAAGAGTTAAAATACCTGTCGGTGTTGGAATTTTTAAGAAATAACCTAGAACCACAGAAAGGGCGGTTAATAGGGATACAAGGGCGATTTTAGTTGTTTTGGTTTGCTTCATATTGTCTTACTCCATATTGATCTGCTTGTGCAATGGCACGATAAACGAAAGCTTTTGAATTTTCTACTGCTGGTAAAAGTTCATCACCTTTAACCAAGTGACTGGCAATGCTTGAGGCAAAGGTACAACCTGCACCAGCATTTTGGCCTTGGATGACAGGATTTTCTAGGACTGTAAAGGTTTGTCCGTCATAAAAGACATCTACAGCCTTGTCCTGACTAAGGCGATTGCCTCCCTTGATAATGACTGCTGGCGCTCCTAATTCATGCAATTTCTGCGCTGCAACTTTCATGTCTTCCAAGGTTTTGATTTCCTGACCAGCTAATAATTCTGCTTCAGGAAGATTAGGCGTAATCACACTGACATGAGGGAAAAAGCGAATCAACTCTTGGCAGAGTTCACTGACAGCCACGTCGTGCGTTTCCTTGCAGACCAAGACAGGGTCCAATACCACAGGCACACCTGGGCGCTGCTTGATAAAGTCCAATGCCTTCTCAGCCACACTAACAGTAGGGAGAAGACCGATTTTAATCCCTGCAAACTCCACATTACGTAAACTATCCAATTCATGTTGAAAAATGGCATCGTCAGTTGGGAAGACTTCAAAACCTTTTCCCGTCAAGGCTGTCAAACAAGTCACTGCTACAAAGCCATGCAAGCCGTTCAAAGTATAGGTAGCCAAATCTGCTGATAAACCACCACCACTAAAAATATCATTTCCTGAAAGTGCTAAAATACGATTATTCTTCATAACGAATCTCCTTTAAATACAAGCCATTCGGTGCTGCCGTTGGACCTGCTAACTGCCTGTCCTTCTTCTCTAAAATCAAGTCAATCTGCTCTACTGGCATACGATTATTGCCGATTTTGAGCAGTGTCCCCACCATATTGCGAATCTGTTTATACAAGAAACCATTTCCTGAAAAGGTGAAGGTCAAAAATTGTCCTGTCTCATCACCCCTGAGACTAGCTTCTGTAATGGTGCGAACCTTATCCTCCACACTGGTTCCAGAAGCTGTAAAGCCTGTGAAATCGTGGGTGCCCTCTAGCTTTTTGACTGCCTCCTGCATCCGCTCCACATCAAGCGGATAAGGAAAGTGAGTAGCATAGTGACGGCGCATAGGATTCTTAGGACGGCCCCTATCCACAATAAACTCATAGGTCTTACTGTGCTTGGCATAACGGCAATGAAAATCATCCGCCACAAGCTCAATTGAAATCACATCAATATCTTCAGGGGACTGGGTATCCAAGGCAAAACGAAGTTTCTCCTCATCCATTTGATAGGGCAAGTCAAAATGAATCACCTGTCCCAAAGCATGAACCCCACTATCAGTTCTACCGGCACCATGAACGATAATGGCTTGTCCCTTATTCAATCTAGTCAAGGTTTTTTCAATTTCTTCCTGAACGCTACGCGCATGAGGCTGGCGCTGAAAGCCAGCAAAGGCGTAACCATCATAGGAAATAGTTGCTTTGTATCTTGTCATAACTTTTATTTTATCAAGAAATTAATCCAATAACAAGCTAGAAAATTCATAACTATCTGGGTACAAAACTCAAAAAAAAACTTAGGAATCAATCCTAAGCTCTCTTTTGAAGTAGGTACATAACAAAGATAGAGGTTACAATCAACCATAATCCTAAAATGGCAAAGACCAGCATGCCATTGTGAGTTAGTAATCCAATTACCCCTAGAACAAATGGGGTCGTAAAGGCTCCGAAACTACAGCCTAAAACCGCAAATGAGGTTGCTTGATTGAGGAGTTTAGCTGGAATTCGTTCAGATACAAGTTGAAAGACCGTCGTCAAGGCTACACTGTAGGCAAAACCAGCCAGAATGCTTCCTGCTACTACCACCCACAAGGATGGAGACAGGGCAATCACGATTTGCCCTAAGCCGAAGGTAATACCAGACCAGAGGAGCAATTTTTCCTTAAAGATCGAAATCAAGAAAGAAAAACTCACACCAGCCACAATCCCTATCAACTGCATGATACTAAGAACAAAACTAGATAACTGAGCATCCCCCAGTCCTCTTTCCACCATCAAACTTGGAATACGGATGGTAATAGCTGTATTAGTACAAACTACCACCGCTGCTTCAATAGCTAGGATAAAAATCAAGCCTTTCATTTCCCGAGTTAAGCGACTTGCTTCCTTCTCTTTTTTCTTGACTTCTTTCTTTTCCTTTCCATAAGGGACAAAGAGCAGATAAAGGGTCAGCACCAAAAATCCAGCACTATAGGCTAAGAAAGTAGCTGTCCAACCAAAGCCCAACAACTGACCGACGGCCAAGGTAATGAGAGAAGCTCCAACAACCTCTGCAGAACCACGTAGCCCTAGCATCTGAATTCGCGTTTTTCCTTGATAACGTTCACTGATAATGGAAATGGCCTTGGCATTGATCATCCCAACACCTAAACCAAAAAGAATCCGTGTTCCAAAAACAAAGGGGTAGGCTTGATACCAGAAGGGAGCCGTCCCGCTGAGTGATAAAATCAGCAAGCCCAAACTAATCTGTAAGCGCTCAGGGAATATTTTTTCTAAGAAACCATTTAGTAGTAACATGATCATGATCCCAAAGGAAGGCAAGCTCGCCAAGAGCTCAATTTGTTCCTTAGGATAACCCTGATAATAGTCAAACATGGCTGGTAGGGCACTTGAAATCGAAAAGGACGTAATCAAAACGAGGGAGAGAGCCAAAATACTGGCCCGTTCTAAAAATTGTTTCATGAAATCTCTTTCTATATTTTCTCTTAATCTTCTGTCTCTTTTGATAGTTATCAAACAAGCAAGAAAAGAAGAAGCCCCATTGGTTTGTAGACTCCTTCTTAAACTCGAAAATGAATCCCTTGTGTCTTATACTCAATGAAAATCAAAGAGCAAACCAGGAAGCTAGCCGCAGGTTGCTCAAAGCACTGCTTTGAGGTTGTGGATGAAACTGACGTGGTTTGAATTTGATTTTCGAAGAGTATTAGGATGACTTTCTCTTGATGTGCTTGATAAAGTAGAAGATAAATCCTGCCACCATATAGGCAACAAAGATAATCAGACACCACTTGAACACGATATCCCAACCCTTGTTCACATTCAAAAAAAAGTAAGGGAAAGGACTGACCTTAGAATTAGGAATGTCTAATTTCAATACCAAACCATTAAAAAGAGCAAAAATCATATACAGCAAGGGTAAAATCGTCCACACAACTGGATCCCAAATCTTGTATTGACCCTGTTTGTCAAAAAAGAGGGTATCTGCTAAAAACCAAAGGGGAACGATATAGTGGCAAAGGAAATTTTCCAGAGTATAGAAATTAGTCGCAATGGGCGCTAAGAGGAAATGGTAAATTACACAGGTAATCATGATACTCATGGTAACTCCACCTTTTAAGCGCAAGAGACTTGGTCTTTGCCAGTTTTCACCTAAACGGCTCATAACCTTTAGGAGATAGAGCGTAAAAATCGCTACTAACAGATTTGACAGAACCGTATAATAGAGAAGCATCCCAAATCCACCATGCTTGGCGATTTCAAGATAAACTCCCGTAAAAGCCGCTAGAAACAAGAAGATACGGCTATAAAATACTAGTTTATAGTGCTTTGACATGCTTAAATTTTCTTCACAAACTCTGATTTGAGCTTCATAGCACCGAAGCCATCAATTTTACAGTCGATATTGTGGTCACCTTCTACGATGCGGATATTTTTCACGCGCGTCCCTTGTTTCAAATCTTTTGGCGCACCTTTTACCTTCAAGTCCTTGATGAGAGTTACTGTATCACCGTCAGCCAATTTATTTCCGTTGGCATCGATAGCGACAAGACCTTCTTCTACTTCTGCAACTTCAGCAGGATTCCACTCATGAGCACACTCTGGGCAAACCAGTAGGGCACCGTCTTCGTAGACATACTCTGAGTTACATTGTGGGCAATTTGGTAGGTTGTTCATGGTTTCTCCTTATAATCATTCACTATTCTTTGAAAATCAAAATTCCTCGAACAGCAACTATTATACCTTAAAATTAGTATTTTGACAAATTTAGAAAAAAACCGATATCAATCTATCGGCTTTTCAACATTTACATTCTTTTTTCAGCTTCTGCTTTGATTTTTTCAACTACTTCTTGAATGTTCAAGCCTGTTGTATCAAGGTAAACCGCATCCTCTGCTTGTTTGAGAGGCGAAGTCTCACGATGACTATCCTTGTAGTCACGCGCAGCAATTTCCTCTTTTAAAGTTTCAAGGTCTGTTTCAATTCCCTTGGCAATATTTTCCTTATAACGGCGCTCTGCTCTCTCATCAACAGAGGCTACTAGGAAAATTTTCAACTCTGCTTGTGGCAATACAACAGTTCCAATATCACGCCCATCCATAACAATCCCACCTTGCTGGGCGATTTCTTGTTGGAGAGAAACCAGTTTCTCACGAATTTCAGGAATTGCTGCAATAGCAGAGACATGATTTGTCACTTCATTCTCACGGATAGGATGAGTAATATCCACATCTCCTACAAAGACAAGCTGTTCTCCAGTTTCTGAACGCCCAAAGCTGATTGGATGCTGGTCCAATAAGTCTAAGAGTTCTTCAACTTGTTCAACTCCTAATTGGTTCCTGAGAGCCATATAAGTCGCTGCACGATACATGGCTCCTGTATCAAGGTAGGTATAACCAAAATCCTTAGCAATAATCTTTGCGACCGTACTCTTACCACTTGAAGCAGGACCGTCAATAGCAATTTGAATTGTTTTCATATCGGCTCCTATTTTATTTTTATAACATCACCTGGATTAGCAAACCAAGAGCCTGTAGCCATATGACTAGGATTTAAGGCTTCCAACTGAGCAATCGAGATACCTGCACGAGCTGCAATAGCTGCTTCCCCTTCTCCTGCTAACACTTTTGTCGTTCCTTCTGGATCAGTTGGATGTTCTGAACTACTAGATGACTCTTCTACCTTTTCCTCTGAACTAGAAGATGCCTGATCTGAACTACTAGAAGATGAAATCTGTACTACATTTGCATCAGAATCATGAAAATCTTTCAAGGCTGCTGTGCGATTACTCCCACCCGATGAAAGATAGATCAAAACAATAATCATCACAACTACAATCACAAAGAAAATACTTGCTAAAATAGTTAAGATACGATTAGCAATGACTCCTCCACCTTGTTCTCGATTATGGCGTTGTGTTCTTGTTTCCTCTTGATTTTCATAAATATCTTCTTGCCACGGTTCTTTTGCCATACCTTACTCCTTGTTTTTTTTTACTTTTCTTATTACAATATAAATATGAAAATCACACTTATACCTGAACGTTGCATTGCCTGTGGGCTTTGCCAAACTTATTCTGATTTATTTGATTACCACGATAATGGAATCGTACGTTTTTACGATGATCCTGATCAACTGGAAAAAGAAATTTCTCCTAGTCAAGACGTCTTAGAGGCTATTAAAAATTGCCCAACTCGCGCCCTGATTGGAAACCAGGAATCCTAAATCAATGGCGGTAATCCACTCCTTCTAGTTTAGCATATTTCCATGTAAAATTATAGTCTTTTCTCTCTATTTTTTTCGGTTAAAATAGGAAGATCACTTTTTTCTTTGATAAGATAAAGTGGTCTTTTTTTAGTCTCTAGATAAATCTTACTGATGTACTTGCCGAGAATCCCAATGGTCAAGAGTTGAATGCCTCCAAGAAAGAGAATGACAGCCATCAGAGAGGTCCAACCCGATGTCGGATTGCCCAAAATAAGGGTCCGAACCACAACAAAAAAGGTCATGAGGAGAGAAATAAAACAAGATAGAAGACCTGCTACAAAGGCTATAATCAAGGGAAAATCTGAAAAATTAACAATCCCTTCCACGGAGTAGAAAAAGAGCTGCCTAAAACTCCAACTTGTCTTGCCAGCCTGCCTTTCGACATTTGGATAGTCCAGATAGTAGGTTTTAAAACCTACCCAGGCAAAGAGTCCCTTAGAAAAACGATTTGACTCAGTCAAGCTTAAAATGGAATCTACTACAGATCTTCTCATCATGCGAAAATCACGGACACCTGACGGCAGGGCTACTGGACTGATTTTTTGCATAAGGCGGTAAAAGAGGTCAGCACAGAAACTGCGAAAAAATGGTTCTCCTTTTCGACTGGTTCTCCGTGTTCCAACACAGTCCAAATCTGCATTCTGGTCCAGTAAAGCTTTCATTTCAAGCAAGATACTAGGAGGATCTTGGAGGTCTGCATCCATTACCACCACCAGATCTCCTGTCGCATACTGCAGGCCTGCATAGAGGGCTGCTTCTTTACCAAAATTTCGAGAGAAAGAAAGATAATGCACTGCCGGATTTTGCTCCCGATAGGTCTTTAAGAGTTCCAAGGTCCCATCACTTGATCCATCGTCGACAAATACATACTCGATTTCTGCTCCCAAATCAGGAATCAAATCTTCCAAAGCCTGATAAAAAAGAGGAAGTACTTCCTCTTCGTTTAAACAAGGGACAATGATTGACATCACCATCTTAGTCTTCAAATCCATTTGGATGCTTACTTTGCCAACGCCATGCGTCTTCACACATTTGGGTGATATCTAGTTCTGCTTCCCAACCGAGTTCTGCTTTGGCTTTTGCTGGGTCTGAATAGCAGGCAGCGATATCACCTGGGCGGCGTTCTACGATGCGGTAAGGAATAGGACGTCCCACCGCTTTTTCCATGTTTTGGATAATTTCAAGAACAGAGTAACCTTTACCAGTTCCAAGGTTATAAATGTTTAGACCTGAACCTTTTTGGATTTTTTTCAAAGCTGCAACGTGACCTTTAGCCAAATCGACAACGTGGATATAGTCACGAACACCAGTTCCGTCTTCCGTATCGTAATCGTCTCCAAATACTTGCACTTGCTCTAATTTCCCAACGGCTACTTGAGTCACATATGGCAAGAGGTTGTTTGGAATACCGTTTGGATTTTCTCCTAGGTCTCCACTTTCATGAGCTCCGATTGGGTTAAAATAACGAAGCAAGACCACATTCCATTCTGAGTCTGCTTTGTAGATATCGGTCAAAATTTCCTCTAGCATAAGTTTGGTACGACCGTATGGATTAGTCACTGAAAGTGGGAAATCTTCCAAGATTGGCACTGTATGAGGATCTCCGTAAACTGTCGCAGAAGAACTGAAAATGATATTTTTACAGTTGTTTTCCTCCATAACTTTTAGAAGACTGACAGTTCCTGCGATATTGTTGTCATAGTAGGCAAGAGGGATACGTGTTGATTCGCCAACAGCCTTCAAACCAGCAAAGTGAATGACACCAGTTGGTTCTTCTTGCTTGAAAATATCTCTGAGGGTATCTGTGTCACGAATATCTGCCTCATAGAAAGGTACTTCAACTCCTGTAATTCTCTCAACAACTTCTAAACTTTTGCGATTGCTGTTGACAAGGTTATCCACCACAACAACCTGATGACCTGCTTGGATTAACTCAATAACAGTGTGGGTTCCGATAAAACCAGCTCCACCTGTTACTAAAATCTTTTCTTGCATCTTCTTTCCTCGATTCTCGGATTATTTTTTCTTATTTTACCATTTTTGATAGGGAATGTCATTTGCCATCCTAGAGGGGAAGCTAAAATTTCAGTAAAATTTTATTCGTTTTTTAGTCGTTTGACATAGTTTTCAATTGGGTAGTTTACTGGATCCAAGGTCAACTCCTTGTCTTGGATAAGTTGGGCTAGATGGTAACCAATGATAGGACCAGTTGTGAGGCCTGATGAACCTAGTCCACTAGCCGCATAGACACCTGCTAAATCAGGTACTTGCCCAAAGAAAGGTGAGAAATCACTTGTATAGGCACGGATGCCCACACGCTCAGCCCTTGAAGTAGCTTCTGCTAAACTAGGATAGTGAGGCAAGGCCGTATCCTCCATTTGCTGGAGTAAGGTTTCATCTACCGTCAAATCAAACCCCATGTCATTTTCATGAGTAGCGCCTAGGGATATTTTCCCACCTGCAAAGGGAATCAAATCCCACTCCCCTTCTGGCATAACCACAGGATAAAATTCCATGTCCTGGGCAAGCCAATAATCTCGGAGTTGTCCTTTTTGGGGACGAACATCTACTTCATAACCTAAAGGCTCTAACAGGTGTCCCAACCAAGCTCCCGTCGCTAAAATAACCTGATCAAACACCTCTGTGCCAATCTGATGTCCTGATGCTAAAGGTGTCAGACTCACTTTTTCTTTGACCAGCTTGACCTGACTAGCTTCCAGCAAACGAGTCACTAAGAGTTGACCATCTACCCTCGCTCCACCAGAAGCATAGAGCAGACGGTCAAATCCCTGCAAATCAGGGAATAATTCATTAGCTGAGGCTTGGTCCAAAATAGCTAACTGACCTATTAAAGGAGATTCTTCCCTACGCTGAAGAGCCAGTTGATAGAGTTCTTCTAACTTGGAATCATCCTTTTTCAAGAGAAAAACTCCCGAACGCTGGTAAAAGTCGATTTCTTGTCCTGATTTTTCTAAATCAGCCAACAAATCCACATAAAAGTCAGCCCCCAAGCGTGCCATCTTGTACCATGCTTTATTGCGGCGTTTTGAAAACCAAGGACTGATAATGCCCGCCGCTGCCTTGGTAGCCTGCCCCTGTCCATGGTCAAAAACGGTCACCTTTAGGTCACTTTCTTTCGAGAGATAGTAGGCAGCTGTTGCTCCCACAATTCCTGCTCCGATAATGGCTACTTTTTTCATTGTCTTCACCTTCTAACTAGATATGGTGGAAAGGATTGGTTGATGCCTGACTAGGTACAATATCAATAGACCAGCCCTTCTCTTCCTTCCATTGAGTAAGAAGTGCAGCGATTTTTTCCACAAAAAGCACTTCGATATAGTGTCCTGGGTCCAGTGCTAATAAGCCATCAGACAGCATATCCTGGGCAGTGTGGTAATAAATGTCACCAGTGATATAGACATCTGCTCCCTTAGCTAAAGCATCCTTATAGAATGACTGCCCGCTACCACCACAGATGGCCACTCTTGAAATAGGCTTCTGCAAGTCACTCTCTTGATAATGCACCAATCGCAGGCTGTCTAGGCCAAAGACTTGCTTGACATGCTGGGCCAATTCCCCAAAGGTCTGAGTCGTAATATTCCCAATACGACCAATTCCACGTTCAGGACCTGTCTCCTGCAGATAAGTCGTCTCCTCAATGCCTAGCATCTGGCAGAACCAGTCATTGAGGCCATTTTCAACGATGTCAATATTGGTATGGCTGACATAAACTGCAATGTCATGCTTAATCAGGTCTATATAAATCTGATTTTGCGGACGGCTAGCTACCAAATCCTTGATGGGACGGAAAATCGGCGCGTGCTTAACGATAATCAAATCCACACCCTTTTCAATAGCCTCTGCCATCGTCTCTTCACGAATATCGAGGACAACCATAACTCTTTGAATATCCTTGTCCAAAGTGCCAATTTGCAGGCCACGACTGTCTCCCTCCATTGAAAATTCCTGAGGGCAAAAGGCTTCATATACGTTAATTACTTCACTTGCTAGCATGGAGAACCTCCTTGATGGCTTGAATCTTATCTACTAGAACTTGACGTTCCTCCAGATTTTTTTCTGGAATTTGGTTAAGGGCAAACTCTAACTTAGTAGCCTCTTTTTGCCATTTTTGGACAAAGACTGGGCTGATTTCTTTGGACAAGAAGGGGCCAAAGCGAATATCACTGGCTGATAGCTTCATTTGTCCCGCTTCCACCACCAAAATCTCGTAGAACTTGCCAGCTTCTTCTAGGATGATTTCTGCTACAATCTGAAAACCATTGTCTTGCAACCAGATACGCAAATCATCTTCACGATTATTGGGCTGGAGAATTAAACGCTCTACATTAGCTAACTTGTCCAAGCCGTCTTCTAAAATCCTAGCAATCAAACGGCCGCCCATACCAGCAATAGTGATGACCGACACTTGGTCAGTCTCTTCAAAAGCTGCCAAGCCATTGGCTAAACGGACTTGGATTTTCTCCTTTAGGCCGTGCGCCTCAACATTTTTGACTGCAGACTGGTAGGGACCTTCCACAACCTCGCCTGCAATGGCACTTTTGATTTGGCCTCTCTCGACTAACTCGATTGGCAGATAAGCATGGTCACTCCCCACATCTAGTAAAATGGCCCCTTGGGGAACAAAGGAAGCCACCAATTCTAATCTCTTTGAAATCATCTTCTCTCTCTTTCCAAAACTCTGTTACCTCTTATTATACCACATTTCAGCTAGCAATCTTGCACCTAAAAAAACCGCAATCCACAGATTGCAGTCTTTCTTTATTTTCTGGCTTGATAGCGACTGGTCAGGATGAAAATCACTATAAAGACCAACATCATGACTCCATAAACAGGTAACGTTTGTCCTGTCAAGGTCTCAATTTCAAGCAGTTTTTGAATTCTTGGGAAGAAAGCTGTGGCTAAGAAACCTCCTACTGACCAAACAATCAAGAGGACACGCCATAGGGTAAATGGCTTGCAGGCTCTAAATACGGATAAGAAACCGATAGACCCAAGTAGATAATAGAGTAGAGTTGAGATTTCTAACTCAGACCAGCCTTGACTACTTCCAAATAGTTTCACAAAAAGAACGCTGAACACAACCATGAGGGCACTTGGTAGGGCACGAAGCATGGATCTTCTGAGGAAGTTTGGCTCAACAGGTTTGATATTTCGCTCAAAAGTCAGAACGAATGGTGGGAAACCTTCCACGAACTGGTCGATCATGGTAATTTGAATCGGAATGAAAGGGAAAATCAAGATCCATTCAGACCGTCCCAGAAGAGCACTGGCAATACAGATGACTGCGAGCAAGAAAGAATAGATGGTCTTTATCAAGAAAATCGGGGCGATATGGGCAATGTTATTGACCACCCGACGACCTTCAAAGAGAATCTCAGGAACATCATTAAAGTCAGAGTTCAAGAGAACCAGATTGGCAATCTGACGAGTCGCAGGATCTCCCTCAGCCATCACGATAGAACAATCCGCCTCACGAAGGGCCAAGATATCATTAACTCCGTCCCCTGTCATAGCTGTTGTATGACCCGCTTTTTTCAGCGTTTGGATAATGAGTTTCTTTTGATGAGGGGAAACACGTCCGAAAATAGCTGTCTCCTCAGCCATAGCAACCAATTCCTCATCCTCGATTTTCGAGCAATCTACATAGCTCTGGTAGTCCGCAAAACCAGCCTTCTGGGCAATGCTGGATACCGTAACTGGATTGTCACCAGAGATAATCTTGAGGCCTACTTCCTGAGAACGGAGATAGTCTAGCGTCTCTGCTGCTCCTTCTCGAATGGGGTCCAAGATTTCCAGCAAGGCTAGAGCCTGAATATCAGATGGTTTCTGTGGTTTGTGATGGTCTAGTTTTTCCTGACTGAGGGCTAAAACCAAGACACGTGATCCTCTCTCCAAAGCCTCTCTGGCTTCTGGGACTTCAGAGTCCAGCAACATCTCAGGCGCACCTAAGAAAACTGTCCCCAGACCTTCCAATTCCATGGCTCCCCACTTGCGGTCGCTTGAGAAAGGAAGATTCGAAAGCATAGGGTAGGCTACCTGACCTTGGAAACGCTGGCGAATAGCTTGAGCTGTTGGATTCTTATCCTCACTATGGGCCATATAGCTTGTCAGGATACTGGCAATAACCTCATTACCATAAGTTTCCGTCAGTGGAAGAAGGGCCTCCACCTGCATCTTTCCTTGGGTGATTGTGCCCGTCTTGTCCAAACAGAGCATATCCACGCGCGCCAAGGTCTCAACAGAGTACATCTCCTGCACCAAGACCTTTTTCAAGCCCAGCTTAATCACCGCGGTCAGGAGCGAAGTGATGGTCAAAAGGGCGATTCCCTTGGGCAACATTCCCAAAAGGGCTGTCGATGAATTTACAACGGACGACTTAAGAGGCAAGCCTTTTAAAAGCAAGGCTTCCAGCAAGAGAGCCAGACCAAAAGGAATGATAATCTTCCCAGTAAAACCAGCTAACCTGTCCAACGATTTCATGATACGAGAGTTGATCGGTTTAACGGTCTTGGCTTCCAGCATGAGCTTGGCAGCATAGTTGTCTGCCCCGACATGGTGGACTTGAGCCAAAACTGACCCACTGGCTAGGAAGCTTCCTGACAAAAGCAAGGCATCAACTTCCTTTTGCACCAAATCACTTTCCCCCGTCAACATGGCTTCATTGACTTCCGCAAAGCCTTCCAAAACCAAGGCATCACTGGGAATCTGCTCTCCAGCAGACAGACGAATGATATCTCCTAGAACCAATTCTTCAGGATTAAGAGCAACTTCCTGGCCATCACGAATAGTCTTGACCTTTTCCTTGGTCATGAGATTGAGCTTGTCCACCATGTGTTTAGCCCGCAGTTCGGTCACAATTCCAGAAAAAGCGTTAAAGCATATCACAGCGAAGAAGACCAGATTGCTCCACGCCTGCACAAAGGCAAGGGCCAAAGCAATGGCAAAGTTCAAAGCATTAAAAAGGGTAAAGACATTTCGTTTAACGATTTGCCAAGTGCTGGTACTGGCCGAAGCAGTAAAATCATTGACCAAGCCCTTAGCCTGTCTTTCCTTAACTTCTCTTTGGGTTAATCCCATAATCTTATTTTTATCCATAAATTCTATCATATCATTTTTTCTAACAGAATTCTAATCTCATCCCAAATATGGACCTGGTCAAGGGAAAAGTTTGCCAGCCCTCCTTTGATAAGGTATAATAATAACAAGAAAATAATCGAAGGAGATCGCATGTTTTATACTTATTTACGTGGATTGGTTGTCTTGCTCCTATGGTCCATCAATGGCAATGCCCATTATCATAATACTGATAAAATTCCTAATCAAGATGAAAATTATATTCTGGTTGCCCCTCACCGTACCTGGTGGGATCCAGTTTATATGGCCTTTGCGACCAAGCCAAAACAGTTTATCTTTATGGCCAAAAAAGAACTCTTTACTAACCGTATCTTTGGCTGGTGGATCCGTATGTGTGGTGCCTTTCCCATCGACCGTGAAAATCCTAGTGCTTCTGCCATCAAATATCCTATCAACGTTCTTAAAAAAAGTGACCGCTCTCTCATCATGTTTCCAAGTGGGAGCCGTCACTCAAACGATGTCAAAGGTGGAGTTGCTCTAATTGCCAAGATGGCCAAGGTTCGTATCATGCCTGTTACCTATACAGGTCCTATGACCTTGAAAGGCTTAGTTAGCCGTGAGCGTGTCGATATGAACTTTGGAAATCCAATCGATATCTCAGATATCAAGAAAATGAATGATGAAGGCATTGAAACAGTCGCCAATCGTATCCAAACAGAATTCCAACGTCTGGACCAAGAAACCAAACAATGGCACAATGATAAAAAACCAAACCCACTCTGGTGGTTTATCCGCATCCCTGCTCTCATCCTTGCCATTATCCTCGCTATCCTAACTATCATCTTTAGCTTCATCGCAAGCTTCATCTGGAATCCAGATAAAAAGAGAGAGGCTCTTGGTTAAACAAATACAACAATCCCTTGGCAAAAGCCAAGGGATAACTCTTTTATTCGATTTTCCATTTTTGGGCCAACCAGCTAGAAAAAGCTAGAAATCGTTCAGCTACTTGTTCATGGTGTCCATAAGGATCAAAGACAAACTGGCCGTTCGGATAGCATTTCTGAAGACTGGTATGGATTTGCTCAGCATAGGCTGGTGCTTGAGCCAAGCGATTAGTGTGGTGGGCTCCTTCTGTTTGACCGTTCTGTAAATACAGCAAACAGTCTAGATTTTTCACTGTCTCTGCCTTGCAGTAAGCCACAAAATCAGGATACCAAAAGGAACCGCAGATGGAAAAGACACAGGAAACCTTGTCAAAGCTGAAAAGACTGTAGACTGCCACCAAACCACCTAGTGAGTAACCTCCGTAGGCAAGGCGCGCTTCATCTAGATGATAAAGCGACTGCAACTTGTCTAAAAGACCTCCAAATAAATGATCATGATAGACCTTGGCCTGACCTCCAAAATCTGGAGCTCCATCTCTCAGAGCAGCTGCCTTCCAGGGAGTGTAGTCATCTAGGCGATTTTTAGAGGTCAAACCCACCAAAATCACAGATTCGGAAAGGGACGATAGGAAATCCAAGTTTCCATCATTCAATAAAATAGCCGGATAGGTTTGATTGAGGTCGTAGTTAGAAGGAAGGCTGATTTTAACTTGAATTCCTTCACAATCAAACTCATTATTTATTGATAAAGTCATTGATTTTCTCAAGGGAATCAATCACTGCTGGACCATAGTCCATCAATTCATCGTAAGAGATGGTCATGATTTTTTGATTCTTAATAGCAGGAACGCTTTCCAAAACAGCATTTGCCTTCATCAACTCTACTGCTTTTTCATCCAATTTTTTATTGCGGTCGCTGGTTACATAGATAATCAACTCAGGATCCATTGACACAAGATTTTCCAAGGTCAAGCCTGATGTCCCCGTAGCAACGTTTGTATAACCAAGTTGGTTCAACAAACTTTCTTGCAAAGCAGACTTGTAGGCACCGAAGGTTTCATCATTATAAGCAACCATAATCAAAGCCTTTTTCTTTTCACCTTGACTTGCTGGATTTGCTTTCTTAACAGCGTCAATTTTAGTTTGTAATTGGGTTGCGTATTCATTGGCCTTGTCCTGAACATTAAAAATCATTCCAAGATTTTTAACGTCTTCTACAATATTTCCCAAATCTTGCTGAATTGTTGAGAGAGAAGCTTTTTGAGTATAAACTGGGATTTTGTTTTCATTCCAAGTGCTAACTGTCCCCAAGGATTTTTCAGAAAACATCATGTTTCGACCCATCACAGCGTCTGGCTCATAAGAAAGGACTGTCTCTTGTGAGACTGTTTTTTTATCCCCAATTTGAGGAATAGTCGCAATCGCGTCCTTATATTTGTCCGTCACAGCATTGTCTGGATTGAGCATGCCAACAATTTTATCCTTCACCCCCAACTCCAATAAGATTTCAGTGGTTGAAAGATTGTTTGTAATAACTTTTTCAGGTGTCTTGTCAAAAACTTGTTCGACTTCATTCCCTTTCGCGTCATAGGTTTTGACCATTAGTGGATAAGTCGTCTCTGCGCTCGCCTTTTGACTTGTTTCTGTGCTAGATTGTGTGGTAGCTTTTTCTGTAGTAGTATTGCCACAAGCTGCCATGGTTAGGGTAGCTACTGTTACGAGTAAAATGCTTAGTGTTTTTTTCATCTTGTTTTCCTTTTCATTCTTATAAATAGTGAATCATGGCTTGCTGATCCTCGGTCCAAGTAACCTGACTTTGAACTCCGTATACAGTTTGCAATGACTCAGGGGTGATGGTCTCCTTTGGAGTCCCTTGGTAAAGGATTTCTCCCTCTTTCATCAGATAGAGATAATCCGAATAGCGACAAGCAAGTTGAATATCATGTAGGACAGCTAGAACATTGATCTTGAGATTTTTCACAATGGCTAACAAGTCTAGCTGATACTTGATATCCAGATGGTTGGTTGGTTCGTCTAGGAGCAAGAGAGTCGGTTCTTGCGCCAAGGCGCGAGCTAACAAAACTCGCTGTTTCTCTCCCCCTGACAGAGACGAATAGAGACGAGTTTTCTTCTCAAGCATATCCACCTTAACGAGAGCATCTTGAGCGAGGGCATAATCCCTTTCCCTTTCCTTCTGTAAAAAAAAGAGGTGGGGAGTTCTTCCCAGCAAGACGATTTCCTCAACTGTACAATCAAACTGCAGCTGGTTAAACTGGGTCACAACTGCCATTTGCTTGGCTGTTTCTTTGAGCGTCCAATGCTCCAGCGGCTTTCCATCTAGGCTTATCAAGCCTTTGTCCGCCTTTTCCTGACGATAGAGGAGTTTAAGTAGACTGGTTTTCCCGCTTCCATTTGGCCCTAATATCGTGTGAAATTGATTCCCTTCAACCTTAAGAGAAACTCCCTTGAGGATTTTTTTCTCTCCTAGTCCAAAGTGGACATCCTGACAAATCAAGTCCATATCAGACCCTCACCTCCCTTCGCCTACCTCCAACAATGTAGATAAAGAGGGGAGCACCTACTAAGGCTGTGAAAATACCAATAGGAAGCTCTGCGTTTGGAATGATGATACGAGAGAGTACGTCTGCCCAGATGACAAAGAGGGCACCCAGTAAGGTTGCAACAGGAAAAAGCCTCTTGTAATTCGTTCCTACTAACCCTCGAGCTAAATGTGGAGTAATCAGACCGACAA
Organism: Streptococcus pseudopneumoniae; assembly: GCF_001074825.1. GTDB lineage: Bacteria > Bacillota > Bacilli > Lactobacillales > Streptococcaceae > Streptococcus > Streptococcus pseudopneumoniae_C. The sequence continues at coordinate 2,306 of NZ_JUPG01000176.1, read as the reverse complement.
ATCCAATAATCCCACAGGTTGCCACTAAGACTGCTGTCAGCACAGCCACCATTGTCACATAAAGATACCAATAAAAGCGTAAGGGAATTCCCAAAGTTAAAGCAGCCTCATCTCCCATCATCATGGCATTAAAAACACGATACTGAGTAGAGAAAAATAGAAAGGCCATTCCTACTACTATAGTTGGCAGGACCAAGTCTGCCCAGGAAGTCCCAGCGAGCGAGCCCATGGTCCAAAACTTAATGGTCATCACACTGTCCGCATTAGCGCCGACTGAGATAATAAAGTTTGAAAAAGCCAGAAAGAGAGCGTTGACCACCGTTCCTGATAAAATCAGGCTGGAAGTCGTCATCCTTCCCTGCATAGAGGCAATGATGAGGACAGCAATTGTTGCCAAGATAGCTCCAAGAAAAGCTCCAAGGCTAATCATCACTTTTAAACCAAGAATGATGCTCAAGGTTGCCCCTAGAGTTGCACCCGCAGATATTCCTAAGACATAAGGCTCTGCGATGGGATTGTTCACTGTAGACTGCATCACACTACCACACATAGAAAGACCAGCCCCCACTATCAGACCTAACAATACTCGGGGGAATCTCATGTTCCATACAATGGCAAGAGTAGACTTGGAAACCTCTCCTATCTCTAGAGGGAATCCCAACCTGCTCAAAATAATCCGATAGGTATCTCCTAGATTAATCGCAACAGATCCCATTGAAACTGCTAGAAAGAGAGAAATCCCTAAAATAGCTAGCAAAACAACTAAAAGTAAGACAAATTGCTGGTCTTGTCGGCTTCCAGAAAATTTGGAAAGCATGCAAACCTCCTTTGATAGAATCTTAAAAATTTAGAAAATTCTCATGAAAAGTATACCATATTTTCAACAATGGAACAAGATGAGAACAAATGAATATAGTTGGTTTTATAGTGCTAGGAACCGTAAGTAAAGATAATACTTGAGTATATCGAGGTAAGGTGCCAACGTAAAAAGCCCTCTGAAAATCAGAGAGCTGATTTGAGCCCGGGCTAAAATCCTAGTGAAACAAAAAATCTACACGGTCAGAAAAGTCTCTATCGTGCCATTTTCATACATGATGTATAGTCCAAGTAGAATGAATACTAAGGGCACAATGATTCGCTCGTATTTTTCAATTGTCTCGAATATTAACGGAATAGAGGATAACACCCGACTAATCTCGCATAAGATAATTATGCCGATTACAAACACAAGCAAGGCTACGAGGGTCTGTGACCAATCTAACGAAGCAAAATAAGGTATATAGATACCTAAATTATCTCCGCCAGACGCAATTGTCAGCAATGTAACTGTCCAAAACAGTTGATTTGCCTTGCTTTGTTCTAATCTTTCAATAATTTCTTCCTCTTCTTCCTCTTCTTCCTCACCTTCTCCAACAATTGCAAAGCGAATCCCTAAATAGATAGGGATTAAACCAAGCAATCCAACCATCCATTCTTCAGGCACGAAATTAACGACATAAGCAGCAACTAAACTCGCCCCTACAAGTAAGCCTGTGCCTAGATATTGCCCCGCATAAATATGCCATTTTTGTTTATTCTGTGATAGCTGTGCAAATAAAATAAATAAAATAATTAAATAATCGATACTGGTGGAAATATAAACACCAATAGCAGATATGATTGTCTGTCCCATAAAAAACCTCCTGTATTGGTCAGTAATAAATCAGCAGATTTTAGGAGAGCACAGACACATTAATTTAGCTATCGCTAGTGGGTAATGTCGAACATAGGAAAGCATTTTACTCCTCCTCAAAACGTAGTTACAAAGTAATTTCTAACTGGAATTCGGTGACTACTTCCATGTAAAGTATAACATACTATACTTTACTTCGTAAAGTGTGGGCTCTCCGAGGGGGCTTGCAGACAGCTACTCGGCTTTTCAAGCCGAGTAGCTACGCACCTTTATGGTGTAATTAGCTGATACCATTTGAGGTTTTTGTAGTCTCCAAAATTGTGACCTATAAAACCTCAGTAAAAAAGCCCTCTGAAATCAGAGAGCTGATTTGAGATTGGGATAAAATCCTAGTGAACAAGATGAAACTCCTTGCATTGATCGAACACTGTGTCATTTCCCTATTTTCATACGGATTTTTGACGCCCTTAGCATCATGATTCTTGCTGGATAAACCGTTTATAGACTAGGCGATGAGGCGAAGATTGTACAAAATTTTTAGTGAAACAAAAAATCTCCCCGAAGGGAGAATATCTGGTTTATTTTACCTTACAGTGCTAGGAACCGTAACCGAAGATTATACTTGAGTATATCG
>NZ_JUPG01000175.1 GCF_001074825.1 Streptococcus pseudopneumoniae | reverse complement strand
TATGAGAAATGTAGTCGAGTGGGGTATTGCAAATCCACACGAAGCGGTCATGATGGCTAGCCTTAACCCAGCAAAATCTGTTAATATTGACGATGTCTGTGGACAAATTCGTGAAGGTTATGATGCGGACTTTATCGTACTAGATAAAGATTTGGAATTGGTAGCAACCTACCTAGACGGTGTGAAACGTTATCAAGCATAAGAGAGAAGGCAGAAGTTAGAGACTAGCTTCTGCTTTTTTATGT
>NZ_JUPG01000018.1 GCF_001074825.1 Streptococcus pseudopneumoniae | reverse complement strand
TGCTAAGAAAATCTTTAGCAATCCAGAAATCACTTGTCAATTTATCCGCGATATGCTGGACTTACCAGCCAAAAATGTGACCATTTTGGAGGGAAGCAATATTCATGTCTTACCTTCAATGCCTTACTCGGCCCAGGATTTCTATACTAGTATAGATGTCTTAGCGGAGTTGGACAATGGGACACAGGTTATTATTGAAATTCAGGTACATCATCAGAATTTTTTCATCAATCGCCTGTGGGCTTACTTGTGCAGTCAGGTCAATCAAAAC
>NZ_JUPG01000174.1 GCF_001074825.1 Streptococcus pseudopneumoniae | reverse complement strand
ACATGAAGGAGAATCGGCGGTTAACGAGTTACCAGAGTACACTGATCCAGTAGTGACAAAAGGCACGCAAGAACTGGGATATGAGGGAGAATCAGTAGTTCGCGAAGATTTACCAGAATACACAAACCCGGTGGCAACAAAAGGAACACAAGAGTCAGGTCACGAAGGAGAATCGGAAGTTAACGAGTTACCAGAATACACTAATCTAGTAGGAACAAAAGGCACGCAAGAACCAGGACGTGAGGGAGAATCAGCGGTTAACGAGTTACTAGAGTACACTAATCCAGTAGCGACAAAAGGAACACAAGAGCCAGGACATGAAGGAGAATCAGAGGTCCAACCGGAGTTACCAGAGTACACTGATCCAGTAGCAACTAAAGGAACACAAGAACCAGGCCATGAAGGA
>NZ_JUPG01000173.1 GCF_001074825.1 Streptococcus pseudopneumoniae | reverse complement strand
GTATATATGTTACTGACTTCGTCAGTTCTATCTACAACCTCAAAGCAGTGCTTTGAGCAACCTACGGCTAGCTTCCTAGTTTGCTCTTTGATTTTCATTGAGTACAAGTCAACAAAACAGCCCCGTCTTCGGAGCTGTTTTTCTCTATGCTTTCTTTTGAGATTGAAACTCAATAAAAATCGAAATCAGACTAGAAGGCTAGGTGAAAGCATAACTTGAGTTAGGTGAGCCGAAGCCGACGACGTATTATTTTGATTTTTGAAGAGTTTTTGAAATACTACGATTTTTACCTTCCAGATACACCATCAAAATAGAAATATCTGCTGGGTTTACTCCCGAAATACGGCTGGCTTGGCCGATGGTTTCTGGATTGATAAGTTTGAACTTCTGACGAGCTTCAGTTGCGATAGAGTCAATGTCATCCCAGTCAATATTGGCTGGAATACGTTTTTCTTCCATGCGTTTCATCTTGGCTACCTGATCCATGGCTTTGGAGATGTAGCCTTCGTACTTGATTTCTGTTTCAATCAATTCGATAATCTTATCATCCAAGTCCTCAGCAGCTGGTCCGATGAAGGCCACCACATCTTGGTAAGAAACTTCTGGACGACGAAGGAATTCCTTGGCTGTTACTGCATCTGTCAACGGCTTGAAGCCCATCTCCTCAACCTTAGCATTGGTTTCCTTGACTGGCTTGAGTTTGATACTGTCGAGACGCTTCATCTCATTGTCAAATTGATTTTTCTTGATTTCAAAGCGAACCCAGCGTTCATCATCCACAAGGCCAATCTCGCGTCCCATCTCTGTCAAACGCATATCGGCATTGTCATGGCGAAGAATGAGACGGTACTCAGCACGACTGGTCAAGAGACGGTAGGGTTCAATGGTTCCCTTGGTCACCAAGTCGTCAATCATCACCCCGATATAACCGTCACTGCGCTTCAAAATCAACTCAGGCTTGCCTTGGATTTTCAGAGCCGCATTGATACCAGCGATAATCCCTTGACCAGCAGCTTCTTCGTAACCTGACGTTCCATTTGTCTGACCAGCAGTGAAGAGCCCTGAGATTTTCTTGGTTTCCAAAGTCGCACGCAATTGGTGAGGCAAGACCATGTCGTATTCAATGGCATAACCTGTTCGCATCATCTCTGCATTTTCCAAACCTTTGATAGAATGAACCAGCTCACGCTGTACATCCTCTGGCAGACTAGTTGATAGGCCTTGAACATAGACTTCCTCTGTATTGCGCCCTTCTGGCTCAAGGAAGAGTTGGTGGCGTTCCTTGTCCGCAAAGCGCACAATCTTGTCCTCAATCGACGGACAGTAACGAGGTCCCACTCCCTTGACCACACCTGTAAACATAGGCGCACGGTGGAGGTTGTTTTGGATAATCTCATGACTGGTACCGTTGGTGTAGGTCAACCAGCATGGCACTTGATCCTTGACATAGTCCTCATCACGTGAAGTATATGAGAAGTGATTTGGCGCTTCGTCCCCTGGCTGAATCTCTGTCACGTCGTAATTGATAGAAGAAGCCTTGACACGTGGAGGTGTCCCCGTCTTGAAACGACCAATTTCGAGTCCCAATTCCTTAAGATTATCAGCAAGGTTAATCGAAGCTAGGCTATGGTTAGGACCTGACGAATACTTGAGGTCTCCGATGATGATTTCTCCACGGAGGGCAGTTCCTGTCGTCACGATAACAGCCTTAGCAGCATACTCTTGATGGGTAGCTGTACGAACACCGACAACCTTGCCATCTTCCACCAAAATCTCATCAATCATGGTTTGACGAAGGGTCAAATTCTCTTGATTTTCAACTGTCTTGCGCATTTCCTTAGAGTAAAGCTCTTTGTCAGCTTGCGCACGAAGGGCACGGACAGCTGGCCCCTTCCCTGTGTTGAGCATCTTCATCTGGATGTAAGTCTTGTCAATGGTTTTGGCCATCTCGCCACCAAGGGCATCGACTTCACGCACGACAATCCCTTTGGCAGAACCACCGATAGAGGGATTACAAGGCATGAAAGCCAGCATTTCAATGTTGATGGTCGCAAGCAAGACCTTGCAACCCATACGACTAGCAGCTAGGGAAGCCTCGACCCCAGCGTGTCCCGCACCGATTACAATAATATCGTATTCTTCAGTAAAATTATATGTCATTTCTTAACCTTTCAAAAATTTCTCGCAAATAAGGAACTAACTTCTCCTCCTCTAGAGCTTGAGTCATAGTAACCCATTTAAAGTGCGTATGCTCTTCAGGATCTAATCTGATAATTGGCTTCTCCCCAACCCACTCTGCTTTATAAACTAAGCGAGTAAAGACAGTATCCTTAGAGGTATCAAGTTGACTATCTTCGTGAAGAATCTTGAGCGAACTGCTGTCTAGCCTAACTCCCGCTTCTTCAACACATTCTCTAAGAGCTCCGTCTCGCGGAAGTTCACCCTTTTCAACCCCGCCACCAGGAATATCCCAGTAAGTTGGATAAACGTTGGGTTGTCCTCTTTTAATTTCCGAACGCTGAATGAGCAAATAATCATCACCACTATGAACAAGTACATGGGCAATAAGCTTAACCATCCTTTTCTCTCCTATTCCTCAAAATGAATGTGTCTTAGTTTGCCGTCCCATTCTGGTAGGGCTGTTTTTAGAAAGGCTGGAACTAGCTGGATATTCTGGAGCTGATCCAAGTCAATCCATTCACAGGGCTGCCTTTTTTCATCTTCCTGCATGGTCAATGGGGCGTCCTCAAGCAAATCCACCAGATAATGAAACTCAATGTTGTGATAGGAAACACCGTCCTGTTCAAAACGATTTTCAACCACAAAAGCTAGTTGCCCAGCTTGAGCTTTGACACCCAGTTCTTCCCTCACTTCACGGACTACCGCGTCTTCCGTGCTTTCATTGACTTGAATTGCACCGCCAATAGTATAATACTTGCCCTTATCTTTGGTAACTAGAAGCTTGCGATTTTGGACAATCAAGGCTGTCGCCCGAACGCCAAAAACCGTATTGTCTACTTTTGTCCGAAAGTCTTGTTGAGTCATTTTTGTCCTTTCCTCTAAACGACACAAAAACAGTCAAAACTCCAAAGAAGTGCAGGACAAAAAAGCCTGCAACATCCATGAGCTTTGACCATCATTTCTATTGCTTTTATTATTGTAGCAAATTGAGAAAATTTGTCAATCTAAATGTACTGACAAACTTGTCCGTCACGGTAGGCATTATCAATCAAACCGCCACCGAGACACTCTTCGCCGTCGTAAAAGACAACTGCCTGACCTGGTGTGATCGCACGCTGTGGCTCTGCAAAGATGACCTCTGCCTTGTCTCCTTTGACATGGACGGTCACCTTAGAATCAGGCTGACGGTAGCGGAATTTAGCCGTACATTCCAACGTAAACTCTTCTGGCATTTCACGAGTAAAGTGGACTTGACTGGCTTCTAGGCTGGTTGACATGAGCGAATCATGGTAGAAACCTTGTCCGACATAGAGGATATTCTTGCTTAGGTATTTTCCGACAACGAACCAAGGGGCATTGTCACCGCCGTGTTGTCCACCGATACCGAGTCCGCCGCGCTGACCAATCGTATAGTACATAAGACCTGCATGCTCGCCCATATCGCGACCATCCACAGTCATCATGCGACCAGGCTGAGCTGGCAGGTAGTTGCTGAGGAAGTTTTTAAAGTTCTTTTCCCCGATAAAGCAAATCCCTGTCGAATCTTTCTTCTTAGCAGTCGCAAGGCCTGCTTCTTCTGCGAGTCTGCGAACTTCAGGCTTTTCCAAATGTCCCAATGGGAACATGGTTTTTTGAAGTTGTTCTTGCGAAAGTTGGCTTAAGAAATAGGTCTGATCCTTGCCATTGTCCACGCCGCGAAGCATGTGAACAGTGCCATCCTTATCACGCGCTACTCGAGCATAGTGCCCCGTCGCTACATAGTCTGCCCCCAAGGTCATGGCATAGTCCAAAAAGGCCTTGAACTTGATTTCCTTGTTGCACATAACGTCTGGATTTGGCGTGCGCCCTGCACGGTATTCCGCTAGGAAATACTCAAAAACGCGGTCCCAATACTCTTTTTCAAAATTGACAGAGTAGTAAGGAATGCCAATCTGGTCTGCCACCGCAGCCACATCCTTGTAATCTTCGGTCGCCGTACAGACGCCGTTTTCATCTGTGTCATCCCAGTTCTTCATGAAGATACCGATCACATCGTAGCCCTGCTCCTTGAGCAAAAGAGCCGTCACCGACGAATCAACACCACCACTCATCCCCACGACAACACGTATTTTAGAGTTATCACTCATGGTAAGTCTCCCATCTATTCGTTTATTCACGATTGAAGGTCGTGTGTGCTTCACGATTGAAGGTCGCTTGAGCAGTATTCATTATAACATGCTTGGTTGGAGAAGACAAGAAAGAGGCTGATAATCTACCAAGCTCTGATTTTATTGATAAAAACTTTAGTCATCATCGTCTCTATAAAAATATTTTCTATACACTCTTGATAATACCAAAATTAATGCCAATATCATACCAAGAGCTATAATGATAGAATTTATTAGATTTATTTTAGTATATCCAATCACTAGTCCAATAATTGGACTAGCAGACATGCTTAGATATAATAAAAATGAAAAAAAATGAATCTCACCAATTCCTGCAAAAAAATGTTTCATTTTAAATATCCCAATTTTACCTTTCGTCTTTATAATCCTCTAGCAAATCTATTGACTTCTCTTTTTTTTTGAAAAATCTTGACAGCAAATTTACTCCACTTAATGCCACTAAAATTTCAATGGGCAAAAAATAGTAATCCCATATCAAATGAGAAATCAGCAATGTTAGAAATAGTATACAGTCAAAAGAACTATTCTTAAAATATTCTGTACTTACATAATACAAAAATGCCACAAGCACTGAAATTAAAACAACCATCATAATACTATCATCCTGTCCTTCTCACTAACGCTACTTCCAAAATTTAATTTTTTTATGACTTAGTAACGCAATTCCAATTAACAATACACCTAAAATAAATAAAAATATCTCCCAAAATTTATTCTCAGTTTTAATAAAAGGTATAAGATACATACTAATCAATATGGAACTTGCTCCTAAAAGAGCAGAGATCACTCTGACTTTATCACTTAGTTTAAACATATTTGATTCCCCATAAAATAATCAGTGACTACGTTTACTGCAACAGTTCTCCAAAAGAAAGCAAGCTCTTGTATAGATATAATACTCCATTAAGTTACACCATCTCTTCATTACCTAACTAAAAGGCTCTTTTTTGCCTAATCATATTTTATAGACGAACAAATTTGTGAACCTAATTACTTGAATTATCTTCAAATAACTTCACTTATTAAACTTACAAGACGAACCTAGATTATCTTCTTATTGCTAATAAATATCCTTCGTGATTTTATCTTATCATACTCTCTATTCATACAGAAATTAAAATTATTTCTTAACCAACTTGTATAATAGTAAAACTCTAACTGATTGATTTTAATAAGCTTCACTCTAATTTGATTAACCTTTTCTGGCCAGTTATGATTTTTACTAATAGTAATTTCATACATCAGTAACTCGGCAAGACCTGTACACAGAAGGGTATTCTGAGAATCTTCAATTTTTTTCAAAATATCCTCAAATATCTCGCTATCCGTTAAAAAGGTGGATTGGTTAATCGCATCATACAGCAGAATACACATTAAATCAGAATAACTTAAATCTGATTTTTGTATTTTATCCTTTAACGCATTGGTCAAATCCCTGTCAAACGAATCTTCTTTTTCCCATTTGTTTTGATTAAAAAGAAATTCCGTCTTATTAAAAACGAGATAGTTGATATCCATTATAGTCCAGAAAAATATTGTAGTAAGTATGATGATAGCAAAAGAAATTTTTAAAATAAATACTAGAATAATAGCTATTTCAAGAATAAAACTCCATATAATTCTAGATTTCAAATCATCAGTTGACAAACTTTTACGATGGAATGAAAAATAGGGTGAGAATCTTACATTTACTTTATGCTTTACTATAAAAATAAAAGGAAAAATTGTAATAAGACCTTCTTTCTTGTATACATCTTTCAATGCATATAGTAGGTCTAAAACTATTTTTGAGAAAATCAAACTACAAAAGGTAAGCCCTATACTGATCATAAAATCAAGGGGAGTTTCTAGATTCAATAGCAAGTTATTCACTAGAACATGCAACTCTAACCACAAGCCTAAAAAAGGGAGCATTAGTAAGAAAACAATTAATTTACGCATCATAATTTTACAGTGTCCTTATCTTTTTTTATTTTGCATAAATCATCATTGCTATGATTAACATCAAAAAAACGACATTCATTCAAATAATCAACTTTTTAGACAAACAATTGCTTCAATATTATGTTTTAAAAAGAAGAATCCCTTGTATATTTTCAATTTATGTTACTTCTTATTTTTAAATAATTCATACTCTTTTTCTCTGATAAAGGGAAGTGAGAAATTAGAAAAAATTAGTAGAATTGAAAATAGGTATCCATCTTTTTGCATTGCTAAAACATAGCCTAAAAATAAATAGACAATCCAATCTACTGCGAAAAGAGAAAATATCCTCCTTTTCATTGCCTTACTTGTCTTAAAGATTCTATTTAATAGCACCTTTATCGTAGTATCTACACAAATTTTTATCAAAAAGATAAGAGTCAGTACATGATCATCAACTGTACCATGAAGAATAAATGGAAATATAGTTACTATAAAACTAAAAATCTCTAAATATTTTATCCAAGGAGATTGAGACATCTTACTTTTAAACTGACTGATTTTCCTATATTCACTAGCTAATCTAGTATCAAAATCTTTACCAATTATATTAAAGATTAAGAACTCCAAGATAAAAATACTTATTAATACGATATAAGTAGAAACCTTTCCTGGGAAAAATTTATTAATTAAAATTGGAAAACTCATTAACAGAATCGAGTTTATAGCCAAACAAATGGATACTATTTTATTATTCACAGAGTATATAGGTAGTGATACTATTGAATAGAGGAATGCTAAAAAAATAAGCAAGAAATACTCAGTACTGCTAATTAACGGCGCCCTTAATGATAAAAATAGATAGGCACCCCACACGATGATATGCGCTTTACGAATTGACTCTACACTACTCATCCTTTTCCTCTTATCTTTGGTTCCATTTTTAAACTATGTCAACCTTTTTCACAACTTTATTTCGACTTTCTTTTTTACTTTTTACACTGCTATGATACAATATTTTTAACAAGATTTTATTATTTGTTAACTTTTTTCACGAAAGGGAGAAAATCATGCGTTATGATTTCGGAAAGGTCTATAAAGAAATACGTGAATCAAAAGGTTTGACTCAAGAAGATGTCTGTGGAAATGTCCTCTCAAGAACCAGCTTATCAAAAATCGAAAGTGGCAAGACAACCCCAAAATATGAAAATATGGAATTTCTTCTCCGTCAAATCAATATGAGTTTTGAAGAGTTTGAATATATCTGTCAACTTTATCAACCAAGTCAACGCACAGAGATTATGCAAACCTATCTCAATATGCGTTCCATTATCGGGAGCAGCGATCTTGTCAATTTATTTCAAAAATGCCAAGACTACCTCAAGACCCACCAAGATCTCCCTATAGAAGAAATCAGAGACATGCTTGAAGTTGTCATTTATATCCGTCAACACGGGATAGGGGAACTATCGGATCACGCAGAACAGGTTGTCAAAAAACTTTGGAGAAAAATTGAAAAACAAGATACATGGTATGAAAGTGACCTAAAAATCCTCAATACCATCCTTTTCAGCTTGCCCATTGAACACCTCCATCTCATCACTGGAAAAATATTGCAACGCCTAGAAGTTTATAAAAACTATCAACATTTATATGACTTGCGAATGACAATTCTATTAAACCTTTCCACTATTTACTTATACAATCAAGACAAAAACATGTGTAAGCAAATCTGCTACACTTTACTAGAAGATGCCAAGAAAAAGAAAAAATATGATAGCTTGGCTGTCGCCTATGTTCGTATCGGAATTTGTAGGGATGATGCGAAACTTATCCAAAAAGGGTTCTCCCTTCTAGAGCTGACCGAGGAAACTTCTATGCTGTCTCATCTCAAAAAAGAAGTGGAGACCTATTATCAAGCGAAGGAAATATAAAAAAGTCGAGGAATTTCCTCGACTTTTCAAATTATTCTGTTCGTTATTTCTTAATACCAGCCGTTGTTAAGCCAGAAGTTTTTAGCGGCTGACCATGAACCGTAACGTCCTGCAACGTAGGCATCTGCTACACGTTCTTGGTTTTCAGCTGAGTAGTCTCCGTTCAAGTATGAATCTGTCAATTGGTAACGTCCGATATAACGTCCGTTTGTAGCTGTGTAGCTACCGCCTGATTCTTTTTGTGCAATCCATTCTTTAGCTTCTGCTTCAGATCCGCTTACAGTTGCAGCAACTGTTTCTTCTGCTACTGGCGCGCTTGCTACTGGAGTTTCTTCCTCTACCTCTGTAGTTTCTGCTGCTGGAGCTGAAACAGTTTCATCTTGAGCAGCTGGTGCTGCATAAGTAGTTGGCGCTGGTGTTGCAGGCGCTACAGGACCATCGATAACCAACTCTTGACCAACATAAATCATATGGATGTTGTCAATGTGGTTGTTTTCTGCCAATTTCTCAACAGTTGTGTTATGAGTTTCAGCGATTTCTGAAAGTGTATCACCTTCTTTAACAGTGTAAGTTGATGATTCTTGAGCAGATACAAATGATGGAGCAAATACTGCAAACAAGGCAGCTACTCCTGCAAGAGTTGTTTTAATCTTTTTAGTTGTTGATTTCATATCTAAAAGTTCTCCTTCTTTCTATAGTTCTATCATACCCTTTAAATATTACTGTTTCTTGACACTTTTATGTAGAAATATTACAAAATTATTTTTTATTTCCCTAAATAAGGTATTTTTTGTCATAAAAGATACTATTTTTATGCCATTTGTAGTGTAAAAAGGTTTTCATCCACAATTAAAGCCAATACCTTCATTCTTTGATATAATAGAGATAAGAATTTTTATAAGGGGAAACTGATGAAATCACTTCGTTTTCAATCTGTCTTTGATATCATCGGACCAGTCATGATTGGCCCATCTAGTAGCCATACCGCTGGCGCTGTTCGTATTGGGAAGATTGTCTCTTCCATTTTTGATGATACTCCGACAGAAGTCGAATTCCAACTATTTAACTCATTTGCCAAGACCTATCGTGGTCACGGGACAGACCTAGCCCTTGTTGCTGGTATTTTGGGCATGGATACAGATGATCCTGAAATTCCAAACAGTTTGGAGATTGCCCACAAGCGTGGCATCAAGATTGTCTGGACCATTCAAAAAGACAGCAATGCTCCGCATCCTAACACCACTAAAATTACCGTCAAAAATGCCCACAAGACCATCAGCGTAACTGGTATTTCTATCGGTGGAGGAAATATTCAGGTCACCGAACTCAATGGTTTTGCCGTCTCTCTCAATATGAATACACCGACTATAATCATCGTTCATCAAGATATTCCAGGTATGATTGCCCTCGTAACGGAGGCTCTTTCACGCTATGGTATCAATATCGCCCAGATGAATGTCACTCGTGAAAAAGCTGGTGAAAAAGCCATTATGATTATCGAAGTCGACAGTCGCAACTGTGATGAGGCCATCGAAGAAATTCGTAAAATCCCTCATCTCCACAATGTCAATTTCTTTAAATAGGAGGAAGCATGTTTTATTCTATCAAAGAATTGGTCGAGCAGGCAGAACTGGACTTTCAAGGAAATGTCGCAGAACTCATGATTACAACAGAGTTTGAATTGACAGGTCGTGAACGTGAAGAAGTCCTCCTTCTCATGGAACGCAATCTGGAAGTCATGAAAGCCTCTGTCCAACTTGGCCTCAATGAAAATAAATCTCGTAGTGGCCTGACAGGTGGAGATGCTGCCAAATTGGATCACTACATCAAAAACGGAAAAACTCTATCAGATTACACGATACTCTCAGCTGCCCGAAATGCCATCGCAGTCAATGAACACAATGCCAAAATGGGCTTGGTCTGTGCTACTCCAACAGCTGGAAGTGCTGGCTGTCTGCCCTCAGTTCTAACAGCTGCTATTGAAAAATTAGACCTCAGCCACGAGCAACAGCTGGATTTCCTCTTTGCTGCAGGTGCCTTTGGACTAGTCATCGCAAACAATGCCTCTATCTCAGGCGCTGAGGGTGGCTGTCAGGCCGAGGTCGGCTCTGCCTCTGCTATGAGTGCCGCCGCCTTGACTCTTGCTGCGGGCGGAACACCTTATCAGGCCAGCCAGGCCATTGCCTTTGTCATTAAAAATATGCTAGGCCTCATCTGTGATCCTGTTGCTGGTTTGGTCGAAGTTCCCTGTGTCAAGCGCAATGCCATGGGAGCCAGCTTTGCCTTTATCGCAGCAGACATGGCCCTGGCAGGTATCGAATCTAAAATCCCTGTGGATGAAGTGATCGATGCCATGTACCAAGTAGGAGCAAGCATGCCAACTGCCTTTCGTGAAACAGCTGAAGGTGGACTCGCTGCCACCCCTACTGGCCGTCGCCTCCAAAAAGAAATTTTCGGAGAATAAGCTTATCAAATAGGAGAAACTATGACCTCTATCTCAGCTATCTTTTTCGATCTGGATGGAACCCTCGTTGATAGTTCTATCGGGATTCACAATGCCTTTACCCATACCTTTAAAGAGCTCGGGGTGCCTAGCCCTGATGCCAAAACGATTCGTGGTTTTATGGGACCGCCCCTTGAAAGTAGTTTTGCGACCTGCCTGCCCAAAGAACAAATCGCTGAGGCTGTGCAGATATACCGTTCCTACTATAAGGAAAAAGGCATCCATGAAGCTCAACTCTTTCCTCAGATTGTAGAATTACTTCAAGAACTATCCAAGAATTACCCTCTCTACATCACCACTACAAAGAATACTCCAACCGCTCAAGACATGACTAAAAACTTGGGAATCCATCATTTCTTTGATGGCATTTATGGTTCCAGCCCTGAAACTCCACATAAAGCAGATGTCATTCGCCAAGCCTTGCAGACACATCAACTAGCCCCTCAACAAGCCATCATCATTGGAGATACCAAGTTTGATATGCTGGGAGCTCAAGAAACCGGCATTCAGAAATTGGCTGTCACTTGGGGATTTGGAGAGCAAGCAGATCTACTAAACTATCAACCTGATTATATCGCCCACAAACCCTTAGAAGTTTTAGGGTATTTTCAATAACATAACGGAGACTAGCAAAAACTCCATTTCAGAAGAAAATAAAGTAATACTCAATGAAAATCAAAGAGCAAACTAGGAAACTAGCCGCAAGTTGCTCAAAGCACTGCTTTGAGGTTGTAGATAGAACTGACGAAGTCAATAACCATACCTACGGCAAAGCGACGTTGACATAGTTTGAAGAGATTTTCGAAGAGTATAAGTCTCTACATAACAAAATGCATACTACCAAGTTTTTTGTACTGACCCCAAAAAGTTGGACAAATAATTATTGAAAGGATTTAGTTCTGTATTGGACAGGACTAAGTCCTTTTAGTTTTACCTTAATTCGTTTGTTGTTGTAGTAATCGATATAGTCTATAATAGCTTGTTCCAATTGATTAAGTGATTTATTTGAAAGCTTCTCTAAGCTATATCCTTGTTTTCTAAGTTTATAGATTTGAACTTTATTATCATAAGTTAATTTCATAATAAAAACACCCCAAAAGTTAGATTTTTTCTGTCTAACTTTTGG
>NZ_JUPG01000172.1 GCF_001074825.1 Streptococcus pseudopneumoniae | reverse complement strand
CAAGAGCTGGTCCGAGGAGGACAGGAAAATGTTTAGTCAACTACGTATGCGCGAAGAACAAGCCTTGTTAGCACATAACTATGCCTTGGAACGAGCTGAAGAAAAAGGCTTAGAACGTGGACGTGCAGAGTGGATTGAAGAGAGGTAAAAGTAGGTTTAGTAAATCTAGTCCATCAAGGCCTTCTGATTTCAGATGTTGCCATCCAGTAATGATTCGAATAGTCGGGAATATAAAGGATTATTGTTCGTTTGATTGAAATAAGTTAGCTTTTATGAGTGATTAGAGTTCAACATTTAAAGTTTGGACTGTTTTCTCCAATATTTTCTTAAAAATAAGATAAAAATTGTTGACACCAATTATTTAAGTGGTATAACGGTGGTAGTAAAGAAAACTCTTTACAATCAAATAAAAAATAAAAGAGGAGATAAAACAATGAAAAAAGTTTTATTGACATCAGTAGCAGCTCTTGCAGTATTTTCTGCAGTAGTGCCAGCATTTGCAGATAACAATGGTGGAGCTAACCTCCCTGGACCATATGATTCACGTGAAGCATATGAAAGCCAATCAGAATTTGTAACTGCTGATAGAGTTAACGAATATGTGGCAGCATATAGTGAAAATATCAATGCAAATAAAGCTGATCTTGAGAAAGCACAAGCTGAATTGGCAAAAGCAGAAAATGCACCAGAAAACTTCACACATAACCGTGATGAACTTTTAGCACCATACAGAAATGTAGTTGTAGCTGCTCAAAAAGCATACGATGCAGAAGTGGCAAAAGTTCGTAACGAAGCGGTGAAACATTTACAAGAAGTTTTCAATTCAGCTCTTAAAAAAGAAGGTAAATACTATATCTTGAACGAAACTCCTGAACAAGCAAACGCTCGTTATTTGAAAGATCACGCTCAAGATGGTCAAAACGGATAAACAGCTCCATCAGCTACTCCAGAACCAGGTAAACCAGGTGCAGTAGAGCAAGCTAAACAAGCAGAAGAAGCAGCTAAACAAGCAGGTGCAACAGCTAAAGCTGGTCAAAAAGCTCTTCCAAAAACACACGCTTCTAAATAATTTATTTATTTAATGAAGTAACTAATCACTGAAACTTCGTTTCAGTGATTTTTTTGATAAAAGTAAATAAATGAGGGAGATAAAAATGAGCAGACGTTCAACTAAAAATAAGTCACCTATGAAGAAAATTATCGCTTCGCTTGTTGCTGTAGCTATTGTCGCTTTAGGAGGTGTATTCCTTTATAAGACATTCTTAGCTCCAACTGATCAGGCGAGTGAAACTAAGGTAGCGCAAACGACACAAAAAATTGATACGACATCAGCAGAGGAAAAAGAATATCTTAAGAATAAGTTCAGTGGTTTGCTGAATACAAACTCTGACACGATTGCCTATGTGTATGCGCCCGGAACAGAGTTGGATGAGCCAGTTGTTCAAACAACTGATAACTCAACTTATTTAGATAAGAGATTTGATGGTGGTCATGAACCTTATATGGGAACAGTGTTTATGGACACAGATAATAAAAAGGATTTTAGTGACCGTTTAACTTGGTTATTTGGTCATGCTCGTGGTAGTAAAGTTGGGGATCATCGTATGTTTAATGATGTGAACTACTATAGTCGTCAAGATTATTTTGATGAACATCCATATGTTGTGATTGAGACTCCAGAGAAAAAGTATTATTATGAAGCAGTTGCTATGATTATAGTACCAGAAGAAACAGCCTTTTATCGCACTTCATTTGATGATGATAAAGATTTTCAAACGCAGTTAACAACTATTTATGAAACAGCTGAAGTTAAGAAACCAAATGTTAAAGTATCAGCTAAAGATAAGTATTTAGTTCTTTCAACTTGTCGTGAAGAAGATGAAACGATTCGTGCGAATCTATATCTTCGTCAAATACCAGACTCAGAAATGAGTGAGTTTGTCAAACAGCACAAAGATCAATTAACGTATAAACCAACAAGATAAATATATAGACTACTACTACAATAGGAATAAATATAGTCTAGCAAGAATAGAAGTTCTTTGCAGTTGAAAAGGATTTCACTTTTATAATTATAAAGCATAAAAACAGAATTTAGTCATGGGCTAAGTTCTGTTTTTTTAAAACTAAATGGCTATATTCGCCAAAAGTATGAAAAATACTTGGTCTGGCTCTTCCCAATGGTATTTTTTGGTGCTTTCCTTTATAATGGGTGTATGGATAAGAAAAAATTATTATTGATTGATGGGTCTTCTGTTGCTTTTCGGGCGTTTTTTGCGCTCTATCAGCAGTTGGACCGTTTTAAGAATGCGGCTGGTTTGCATACCAATGCCATTTATGGCTTTCAGTTGATGTTGAGTCATTTATTGGAACGGGTTGAGCCGAGTCATATTTTGGTGGCTTTTGATGCGGGAAAGACGACCTTCCGTACAGAGATGTATGCGGACTATAAGGGTGGTCGTGCTAAGACTCCTGATGAGTTTCGTGAGCAATTTCCTTTCATTCGTGAGTTGCTGGATCATATGGGGATTCGCCACTATGAGTTGGCTCAATATGAGGCAGATGATATCATCGGGACGCTGGATAAACTAGCTGAGCAGGATGGTTTTGATATTACCATTGTCAGTGGGGACAAGGACTTGATTCAGCTGACGGATGAGCATACGGTGGTTGAGATTTCCAAGAAAGGTGTTGCTGAGTTTGAGGCCTTTACACCAGATTATCTCATGGAAAAGATGGGACTCACACCGACTCAGTTTATCGATCTCAAGGCGCTTATGGGTGATAAGTCGGATAATATCCCTGGGGTGACCAAAATCGGAGAAAAGACGGGTATCAAGCTCTTGCTGGAGCATGGTTCGCTTGAAGGGATTTATGAAAATATCGATGGGATGAAGGCTTCTAAGATGAAGGAAAATCTCATCAATGATAAGGAACAGGCCTTTTTGTCTAAAACACTGGCGACCATTGATACCAAGGCACCGATTGAGATTGGTTTGGAGGATTTGGTTTATAGTGGTCCAGATGTGGAAAATCTTGGGAAATTCTACGATGAGATGGGCTTCAAACAGCTCAAACAGGCTTTAAATGCATCTTCGACTGATGTGGCTGAGAGTTTGGACTTTACTATTGTTGACCAAATCAGTCAAGATATGCTGAATGAAGAGTCTATCTTCCATTTTGAGCTTTTTGGTGAAAATTATCATACGGATGATTTGATTGGATTTGCCTGGTCTTGTGGGGAAAAGCTCTATGCTACAGACAAGCTTGAACTTTTGCAAGAGCCGATTTTTAAGGATTTTCTAGAAAAAACACCTTTGAGAGTGTATGACTTTAAGAAGGCTAAAGTTCTCTTAAATCGTTATGATGTGAATTTGCAGGCGCCTGCTTTTGACGGCCGTTTGGCTAAATACCTCCTTTCGACTGTGGAGGACAATGAAATTACGACTATCGCTAGTCTTTATGGCCAGACTTATTTGGTTGATGATGAGACCTTCTATGGTAAGGGTGTCAAAAAGGCCATTCCTGAACGCGAGAAATTCTTGGAACATTTGGCTCGTAAGCTTGCTGTATTGGTTGAGACAGAGCCTGTTTTACTTGAGAAACTCAGCGAAAATGGTCAGTTAGAGCTTCTTTATGATATAGAGCAACCTCTGGCTTTTGTCCTTGCCAAGATGGAAATTGCTGGGATTACGGTCAAGAAAGAGACCTTGCTTGAGATGCAGGCTGAAAATGAGCTTGTTATTGAAAAACTGACTCAAGAGATTTACGAGTTGGCTGGTGAGGAGTTTAATATCAACTCGCCTAAGCAGTTGGGCGTACTTCTTTTTGAAAAATTGGGACTTCCTCTAGAGTACACTAAGAAAACCAAGACAGGTTATTCGACAGCGGTGGATGTGTTGGAGCGCCTTGCTCCTATAGCGCCGATTGTTAAGAAAATCCTGGATTACCGTCAGATTGCTAAGATTCAGTCTACTTATGTGATTGGCTTGCAGGACTGGATTTTGGCTGATGGCAAGATTCATACTCGCTATGTTCAGGATTTGACCCAGACAGGGCGTTTGTCTAGTGTGGATCCAAACTTGCAAAATATTCCTGTTCGTTTGGAGCAAGGCCGTCTCATTCGTAAGGCTTTTGTGCCTGAGTGGGAGGATAGTGTGTTGCTCAGCTCTGACTATTCACAGATTGAATTGCGTGTTTTGGCTCATATTTCTAAGGATGAACACTTGATTAAGGCCTTCCAAGAGGGGGCAGATATCCATACCTCGACAGCCATGCGTGTCTTTGGAATTGAACGTCCTGAGGATGTGACTCCGAATGACCGTCGTAATGCCAAGGCGGTTAACTTTGGAGTGGTTTACGGGATTTCAGACTTTGGCTTGTCTAATAATCTGGGCATCAGCCGTAAGGAAGCAAAAGCCTATATTGATACTTACTTTGAACGCTTCCCAGGTATTAAAAACTACATGGATGAGGTGGTGCGTGAGGCGCGTGATAAGGGCTATGTAGAGACCCTCTTCAAGCGTCGTCGTGAGTTGCCAGATATCAATTCGCGTAACTTTAACATTCGTGGTTTTGCGGAGCGGACTGCTATCAACTCTCCTATTCAGGGATCTGCGGCAGATATTCTCAAGATTGCTATGATCCAGCTAGATAAGGCTCTAGTTGAAGGTGGTTATCAGACCAAGATGTTGTTACAAGTGCACGATGAAATCGTCCTTGAAGTGCCTAAATCGGAACTAGCAGAGATGAAAAAATTGGTCAAACAAACCATGGAAGAAGCCATCCAACTCAGTGTTCCCCTCATCGCAGATGAAAATGAAGGGGCAACCTGGTATGAGGCTAAATAAAAAGGGGGCTAGTCCTCTTTTTTGTAGTCAAAATCTGCAAGCCTTTTCAAATTGTGCTATACTGATGAAAAAGGAGAATTTCTATGAGTCAAGAATTTATCAATCCAAGTGATGGCGTGATTCGTCAGTATCTCGCAACGAGTAAAACCCTTGCTGTGGTGGGCTTGTCAGACCGTGAGGAAACAACCAGCAATCGAGTGACCAAGGAAATGCAGGCTCGGGGTTATAAAATTATCCCTGTCAATCCCAAGGCGGCAGGTGGCGAAATCTTGGGTGAAAAGGCTTATGCTAGCCTCGCTGAGATTCCTTTTCCTGTAGACATTGTCAATGTTTACCGTCGCAGTGAGTTTCTGCCAGATGTGGCGCGTGATTTTCTCAAGGCTGATGCTAAAATTTTTTGGGCACAACTAGGACTTGAAAGTCTAGAAGCGGAAGAAATCTTGCGTGCTGGAGGATGCGATGACATCGTGATGAATCGTTGCATCAAGAGAGAACATACTCGCTTGATTGAGGAAGCATAAGAAAAAGGTAGCTGGTGGGCTACCTTTTGTGTTAGAAAATGCCTATAAGGGTCTGCATACCGAGGCTGGTGAGGATGATGGCAATCCAGCAGACGGCTCCGAGAACAATGGATTTTCCACTGGATTTGACCATAGCGACCAGATTTGTTTTGAGACCGATGGCACTCATGGCCATGATAATGAAGAATTTGGAGAGTTGTTTGAGTGGGGTAAAGAAACTACTGGACACACCAAGAGAGGTCAGAAGGGTGGTTAGGAGCGATGCAAGGATGAAGTAAAGGATAAAAAGTGGGAAGACTTTTTTCAGTTGCAATCCTTGCTTATTTTTTTGCTTGCGACTTTGCCAGTAGGTGAGAAAGAGAGTGATGGGGATAATAGCCAGAGTCCGCGTAAGTTTGACAATAGTTGCTGATTCGAGGGTATTGGTCTGGTAGAGGCTGTCCCAGGCGCTGGCTGTAGCTGTTACAGAGGAAGTATCATTGACCGCAGTTCCTGCAAAGAGGGCGAAGCCTTCATTTGATAAGTGAAGCCAGGTGCCTAGAGTTGGAAAGATGAGCGCAGCCAAGACATTGAAGAAAAAGATAACGGAAATGGCTTGGGCTACTTCTTTTTCCTTAGCATGGATAACGGGCGCTGTAGCAGCAATAGCCGAACCACCGCAGATAGAAGAACCCACTCCAATCAAGGTAGCCAGTTTTGTGTCCAGTGCAAAGAAGCGCTGGAAGAGGTAGGCAACAATCAAGGCTATTGAAATGGTGGACAGGATGACAGGGAGAGAAGATTGCCCAACTGCGAAGACTTGCGAGATATTGAGACCAAAACCAAGCAAGATAACGGCATACTGTAGCAATTTTTTAGAACTAAAGGTCAATCCTGCGTCTAGTTGTTTGTATGGTGAGAGCCAGGGGTGGAGGAGCATTCCAGCAAAAATTGCAAAAACAGGTGCACCCACGACGGGGAAAAGTCCTCCTAGAAACCAAGATACGATAGAAATGAGAAGGCAGGCCAAGATCCCTGCTCCATTTTTTGATAGAAATGACATACAAACCTCCAAATAGAATCTGTTACCATTATAGACCTGTAAACAGGAAAAGTAAAATAGAAAGTGGAAAGCCATTCTCTAATGTATTTTTGCGGTCGAGGGGCTTTTGTAGTATAATAGAGATACGTTTTGACAGTAGGAGGTATCTATGGACTTAACTAAACGCTTTAATAAACAGTTAGATAAGATTCAAGTTTCGTTGATTCGTCAGTTTGACCAGGCTATTTCGGAGATTCCTGGGATCTTGCGTTTGACCTTGGGGGAACCTGATTTTACAACGCCAGACCATGTCAAGGAGGCGGCTAAGCGGGCGATTGATCAGAACCAATCCTACTATACAGGGATGAGTGGTCTGCTGACTCTACGTCAGGCGGCCAGTGATTTTGTTAAGGAAAAGTACCAACTGGACTATGCTCCTGAAAATGAAATCTTGGTTACAATTGGGGCGACAGAGGCCTTATCTGCTACTTTGACGGCTATTTTGGAAGAGGGAGACAAGGTACTCTTGCCAGCTCCTGCCTATCCAGGTTATGAACCGATTGTCAATCTAGTTGGGGCAGAGATTGTCGAGATTGACACGACTGAAAATGGGTTTGTCTTGACTCCAGAGATGTTAGAAAAGGCTATTTTGGAGCAAGGAGACAAGCTCAAGGCGGTAATTCTCAACTATCCAGCCAATCCGACAGGAATTACCTATAGTCGGGAGCAGTTGGAAGCCTTGGCAGCTGTTTTACGCAAGTATGAGATTTTCATTGTCTGTGATGAGGTTTACTCAGAATTGACCTATACAGGGGAAGCCCATGTGTCTCTGGGGACTATGCTGAGAGACCAGGCGATTATTATCAATGGTTTATCTAAATCGCATGCTATGACAGGTTGGCGTTTGGGTCTGATTTTCGCTCCTGCGGTCTTCACAGCCCAGTTGATTAAGAGTCACCAGTACTTGGTTACTGCCGCAAATACCATGGCTCAACACGCTGCGATAGAAGCCTTGACGGCTGGTAAAAACGATGCGGAGCCTATGAAAAAGGAATACATCCAGCGTCGGGACTATATTATTGAGAAAATGACTGCTCTTGGTTTTGAGATTATCAAACCAGACGGTGCCTTCTATATCTTTGCTAAGATTCCAGCGGGCTACAATCAAGACTCCTTTGCCTTTTTGAAGGATTTTGCTCAGAAGAAGGCCGTTGCCTTTATCCCTGGTGCAGCCTTTGGGCGTTACGGGGAAGGTTATGTTCGCTTATCTTATGCAGCCAGCATGGAGACTATCAAAGAAGCCATGAAACGACTTGAGGAGTACATGAGAGAAGCATGATTAAGTCTATCACGAGTCAGGGGTTGGTGCTCTACAATCGTAATTTTCGTGAGGATGACAAGCTAGTCAAGATTTTTACAGAGCAGGCTGGCAAACGCATGTTTTTCGTCAAATACGCTGGTCAATCCAAACTGGCGCCTGTTATTCAACCCTTGGTGCTGGCACGATTTCTCTTGCGAATCAATGATGACGGGCTCAGTTATATTGAGGACTATCACGAGGTCATGACCTTTCCCAAGATTAATAGCGATCTCTTTGTCATGGCCTATGCGACCTATGTGGCAGCTCTTGCAGATGCTAGTTTGCAGGACAATCAGCAGGATGCTCCCCTGTTTGCTTTTTTGCAAAAGACTTTGGAGTTGATGGAAGCAGGCTTGGATTATCAGGTTTTGACTAACATTTTTGAAATTCAAATCTTGACCCGTTTTGGAATTAGCCTTAATTTTAATGAGTGTGTCTTTTGCCATCGGGTCGGTCAGGCTTTTGACTTTTCTTTCAAATATGGATCCTGCCTCTGTACAGACCATTATCATGAAGATGAGAGACGTTGCCATCTAAATCCCAATATCCCCTATCTGCTCAATCAATTTCAAGCCATTGATTTTGAGACCTTGGAGACCATTTCGCTCAAGCCTGAAATCAAGCAAGAGCTACGCCAATTTATGGATCAACTCTACGAAGAGTACGTAGGTATTCATCTAAAATCAAAGAAATTTATTGATTCCCTAGCAGACTGGGGACAATTACTAAAAGAGGAAAACAAATGAAAAAAATTGCAGTAGATGCCATGGGGGGCGATTATGCACCTCAGGCCATCGTTGAGGGTGTCAATCAAGCCCTGGCTGACTTTTCAGATATCGAGGTTCAGCTCTACGGAGATGAAGCTAAAATCAAGCAATATCTGACAGCGACAGAGCGCGTCAGCATTATTCATACGGATGAGAAGATTGATTCAGACGATGAACCTACGAAAGCTATTCGGAAGAAGAAAAATGCCAGTATGGTATTGGCAGCCAAGGCTGTCAAAGAGGGTGAAGCAGACGCTGTCCTCTCAGCTGGGAATACAGGTGCCTTGTTGGCAGCAGGATTTTTCATCGTGGGTCGTATCAAGAATATCGATCGACCTGGCCTTATGTCTACCTTGCCGACTGTAGATGGAAAAGGTTTTGACATGCTGGACCTCGGTGCCAATGCGGAGAATACAGCCCAGCACCTCCATCAATACGCGGTTCTAGGTTCCTTCTATGCAAAAAATGTCCGTGGTATTGCGCAACCACGTGTTGGTTTGCTCAACAATGGAACAGAGAGTAGTAAGGGCGACCCGCTTCGCAAGGAAACTTACGAATTACTAGCGGCTGATGAAAGTTTGAACTTTATCGGAAACGTGGAAGCGCGTGATTTGATGAATGGCGTTGCGGATGTTGTTGTGGCAGATGGTTTCACGGGAAACGCTGTGCTCAAATCCATTGAAGGGACAGCTATGGGAATCATGGGCTTGCTCAAGACCGCTATTACAGGTGGTGGTCTTCGAGCGAAATTAGGCGCCCTTCTTCTTAAGGATAGCCTCAGAGGTTTGAAAAAACAGCTCAACTACTCAGATGTTGGTGGAGCGGTCTTGTTTGGTGTCAAGGCACCGGTTGTCAAGACTCATGGCTCAAGCGATGCTAAGGCTGTGTATAGTACGATTCGCCAGATTCGTACCATGCTAGAAACAGACGTAGTTGCCCAGACTGCGCGTGAATTTTCAGGAGAATAAAAAAGATGACAGAAAAAGAAATTTTTGACCGTATTGTGACCATTATCCAAGAGCGACAGGGAGAGGACTTTGTCGTGACAGAAGCATTGAGTCTGAAAGACGATTTGGATGCTGACTCAGTCGACTTGATGGAGTTTATCTTGACACTGGAAGATGAATTTAATATCGAAATCAGTGATGAGGAAATTGATCAACTGCAGAGTGTAGGAGATGTGGTAGAGGTCGTCAAAAGTAAAGAATAGCAAGAAGCAACATGCAAGTCGTGTTGCTTTTTTATTATGCGACTATTAGTCCGTCTCGCTCCGCTAGGTGCGAGACAAAAAAACCACCCGCTATGCGGGTGCGCGTCGAAGGTTATACCTCAAAAACTCCAAACGCGATACAATAAAGGTGTTCAAGCCAATTGTAAAGTGAAAGGAGAAAAAT
>NZ_JUPG01000171.1 GCF_001074825.1 Streptococcus pseudopneumoniae | reverse complement strand
TCGCCTTACCGTACTCAAGTACAGCTTGCGGCTAGCTTCCTAGTTTGCTCTTTGATTTTCATTGAGTATTAACTTACAGGTCAAAATAGAAAGAAAATCACACCCCACACAAGTCCGCAAGCATAACCAACCAAGACATCCTTGGGATAATGCACGCCACCTAAGACTCTCACTAGACCTAGGAAGGCTGATAATGTCAAACAAATCATCCCCATAGTTAGACTAGCATGCAAGCAAGCCATAGAAATAATGGTTGCTGAAAAGACATGACGGCTGGGCATAGACTGACCAGGACTATCTCTGTCAAGCAGAGGTTTAATATCCCATTCCTCATAAGGCCTAGGAGCATTGATTTTCTTACGGAGAAAGGACAAAATCACAAAACCCAACGCAGGGACAAACAAGTAGATCCAGACCTGTTTCCCAAGTCCTTCTTGGAGATCGGTGGCGACTAACAAAGTCAGATAAACTATAGGCATAACTACTGTCATGAACCGATTGAAAGCTCTTAACAAGCTCAGAAGAAAGGGCTTATTTTTAATCTTACCAGCAACGTGTCCATACCATTCTTGATAATTTTTCATATATTTTTTCATCACTTACTCAAATTTTGCTTATAGGGAAGCACTCGTCTTCTAGTATAGTGCAGAAAAAGAAGGCCGTCAAGCCTTCTTTGGGTTTATTCTTCTGCTTCGTCTTCTGTAAACTGACTGTTATAGAGGTCAGCATAGAAGCCAGCTTGCTCCATTAGCTCATCATGACTGCCTTGCTCGATGATATTTCCATCTTTCATGACAAGAATCAAATCAGCATTTCGAATAGTAGACAAGCGGTGGGCGATGACAAAAGAAGTTCTTCCCTCCATCAATCGGTCCATAGCTTTCTGGATTAATTCCTCTGTACGGGTATCAACCGAAGAGGTCGCCTCATCTAGGATTAGGAGCGGCGCATCTTTCAGCAAAGCACGAGCAATGGTCAAGAGTTGTTTTTGTCCGACAGACAAGGTCACTGTATCATCCAAGACGGTATCGTAACCATCTGGTAGTGTCATGATAAAGTGGTGAATCCCTACAGCCTTGCTGGCTTCAATCACGCGCTCATCACTAATACCTGTTTGGTTATAGATAAGATTGTCTCGAATGCTCCCTTCAAAGAGCCAGGTATCCTGCAAGACCATTGAAAAGGCATCATGCACTTCCGAACGCTTCATATCCTTGGTATCCACGCCATCGATACGGATACTTCCCTTATCAATCTCATAGAACTTCATCAAAAGATTGACAATAGTTGTCTTACCAGCTCCGGTCGGCCCGACAATGGCAACCTTTTGACCTGCATGAGCGGTAGCAGAAAAGTCATGAATAATGGTTCGCTCTGGTGTATAACCAAAGGAGACTCGATCAAAGACCACTTGCCCTTTCATGTCGCTCAATTGTCTTTCTTTATGGGATTCATCTTCCATTTCCTCTTCACCTAAGAATTCGAAGACACGTCCCATGGCTGCGCTAGCCTGCTGAAGACTGGTAATCCCTTGAGCGATTTGTGAAAGGGGCTGAGAAAAGATACGAACGTAGGCCATAAAGGCAACGATAATCCCGATACTAATCTGCCCATTCAAGGCCAAGGCTGCACCGACGATAATCACTAAGGCATAGCTAAAGTTCCCAATAAACATCATGATCGGCATCATAATCCCTGAAATAAACTGAGATTTCCAGATACTGTCATACAGACGATGGTTTAAGATCGCAAATTCTTCTTTGGTGCTCTCGATAGCATTGTAACTGGTCACCACATTATGGCCAGAGTACATTTCCTCCACATAGCCATTTACAGCTGCCAAATCCTGTTGCTGACTCTTAAAGAAGCCCTGCGATTTGCCCATAAAGACGGACACGAAAGCAAAACCGATAAGAGTTGAAACAACCGTCACTAAGGCTAAAATCCAGTTCATCCCAAACATGGTCACCAAGACTGCCACGACCAGTAAAGTTGATGAAAGAACTGTTCCCAGACTTTGATTGAGGGACTGGGCTGCAGTGTCAACGTCATTGGTCACACGAGATAAGGTATCTCCTTGAGAATGTCCATCAAAATACCCCAATGGAAGACGATTAATTTTCTCTGCAATCGCTCTTCTCAAACGCTCTGAAAAACGTTGAATGGCTGTTGTAAACAGAAAGGCCTGCAAATAATTTGATAGAAGCCCAATTACATAGATGATGGCTAAAAAACCACCAATGGCCGCAACCGCCGCGACATCCACACTTGTTTCCAGACCACTGGCAATGATATTGGTCATTTCCTTGATACGGGTTGGACCATATACAGTAATGATATTGGATACGATTGTTGCTAGAAAAGCGATTAGAAGGGCAAACTGGAGACCTGCAAGGTAGGGTTTACTCTGTTTCCATAGAGATAGTTTTTTATTTTCCATGTTCCAATTCCTCCTTCGATAATTGTGAATAGGCAATTTCTTGGTAAACTTCGTTGGTAGCTAGAAGTTCTTTATGGGTGCCTTGTCCCACGACTTTTCCTTGATCCAAGACCAAAATCAAATCTGCATCCATAATCGTTGAAATACGCTGTGCGACGATGAGCTTGGTCATAGATTTTGTTTTCTCTGCTAGCTCTTGGCGTAGGACACGGTCTGTCTTGTAATCCAAGGCTGAGAAGGAGTCATCAAAGATGAGGATTTCTGGCTTCCGAGCCAAGGCACGCGCAATGGCTAGACGCTGTCTTTGTCCACCTGAGAAGTTGGTTCCTCCTTGGGCCACTTCTGACTCTAAGCCCGATTCCTTGTCTTCGATAAAATTCTTAGACTGGGCCAATTCCAGAGCTTGCCACATAGCCTGCTCACTAAGCGGTGTTTCTTGACTCTGTCCAAAGTCTAAATTGCCCTTGACATCACCTGAAAAGAGTACAGCTTTTTGTGGAATATAGCCGACCTTGTTACGCAAATCTTCCAAGGCATAATCTTGAACATTAACTCCGTCCACTAGAATTTCTCCTGCTGATACGTCATAAAAACGTGGAATCAGATTGACCAGAGTTGATTTACCAGAACCTGTTGAGCCGATAAAGGCAACTGTTTGGCCATCTTCTGCTCTAAAGCTAACATGCTCAATAACCGCCTCCGAATTTGCCGCATAGCGGAAGGTCACATCCTTAAACTCGACCTGACCTTTGAGATTTTCATCAGCCAGCTGCACTTGAGCAGGATTTTGGATAGAAGAATGCAAATCTAGAACCTGATTAATCCGCTTGGCAGAGACCATAGTTCGGGGAAGAACGATGAAGAGCGCCCCCATGAGAAGGAAGCCCATAACAACCTGCATGGCATAAGACATGAAAACAACCATGTCACTAAAGAGGGGCAGACGCGCTGTCGGAGCAGCATCGTTGATTACATAGGCTCCAATCCAGTAAATCGCCACACTCAAACCACTTGAAATCCCCATCATAATGGGATTCAAAATGGCCATGAGACGGTTGACAAACAAATTCAAGCGTGTCAGCTCATCATTTGCTGCTGCAAATTTTTCATCTTGGTACTCTTCAGCATTGTAGGCACGAACGACACGAATACCTGTTAAACTTTCACGAGTGATACTATTCAGTTTATCAGTCAAACTTTGAATCAAGGACTGTTTTGGAAAGGCTAGCGTCATCAAAACGGTTGTCATCAAAACATTGACAATCACTGCCACAAGTACAGCCCAAAGCCAGTATTCTGAATGACCTAAAATCTTCCCGATAGCCCAGATAGCCATAATCGGACCACGCGTAACCACTTGCAAGCCCATGGTGATCAGCATCTGAACTTGAGTAATATCATTAGTGGTACGAGTTAGGAGGCTGGGAATAGAGAATTTCTTAATCTCTGTCTGTGAGTAGTCTAAAACTCGGTTAAAAATATCACTTCTCAGCCTACTAGTGTAAGAAGCAGCCACTCTGGATGCAAAAAATCCAACTGCGACTGCGGACAAGAAGGCAAAAAAAGACATTCCGACCATCATACCTGCTGGTTGCCATAACTCATCCAAGTTGGTTCCTTGACTTCCCAGCAAATCCGTGATTTTAGAGATATAGGTCGGAACTTCCAACTCTAGATAGACTGAAAAGCAGGTAAAGAGAATGGCTAGTAAAATCATCCCCCATTCTTTTCTACTAATTCGTTTAGCTAATTTCTTCATTATTTCCTCCTATTCTCTTGATATTTTCCTGTAGTTGATTGAGGACTTTCTCAAAAATCAGTAATTCATCTTCATCAATGTCTGCCATCAACTGGTTGTCAATACGTTCAAAGAAGGCTTTAACCTGCTTCATTTGAGAACGCGATTTGTCCGTCAGACGAACAAACTTAGCCCGCTTATCAACAGGACTCGCCTCCAATTCCACCAAACCATTTTGCACCATGCGCTTGACTAGATTACTCGCCACAGACTTGGTAATATTGAGTTCCTGCTCGATATCTTTAATCAAGACCAAGTCTTGGTTTTCCTCACGGCTATCCAAAAAACGTACAACCTGGCCTTGAGGTCCACCCATAAATTCAATGCCACAACGCTTGGCTTCCTTTTGCACCATCAGATGAATCTGATGACCAAAACGCTTAAAGACCAACATCGGTTTATCCATACTAACTCCTTTCTAACTATCACATTTAGTTCTCCTAGGAACTAATTAAGTTTTCATGAGAACTATTTTACCACTTTGAAAAGAGATGTCAAGAAAAAAGTTTCCTAGAGAACTATTTTAGTTTAAATTGACATTAGGTAAGATTTTTTATATAATAAGCACTCACTACTGTGGATAGAAATCCATTCACTTAATAAAGGGAGAAAACTTTCAAATGAAACCAGAAGAACAAAGAGTTTTAGGAATCTTAGCAACCATTTTTGGAGCCATCGCACTTTTAGGATCCTGGATCCCGTTTATTAACTATCTATCGTTGTTTATCGCCATCGTCGCATTTATCTTGGGGATTATCGGTCTTATCGTCAACCTCAAAAAACGGAAAACAATGGCTATTATCGGGACATCCATGGCAATTGCCTCTGTTGTACTTTTCTTTACGACTCAGGTACTATACGCTGATGTCTACAAAGAGTATGCCAGGGAGTTTAACCGTTCCTACCTAGATACGAGTGCCTCAATGGAACGCGAAGAAAAAAGCGGCTCGACAGACGATACCTTCACCTGGACCCAAGAACAGTTCGACGCCTTAATCGAAGGTGACCTTGACAACAAAGGAAAAGGTGGTACCAACTACGAGGATATTATCAACAAACACGGACAGCCAGATTCCGAGTTTGACTTCACTCTTGGGGGTTACAATACGAAAAAAATCACCTATATCTCTATTGGAGACAAGATTAAGACTGTTACCTTAACTTTTGCAAAACAGGATAATGGAGAGCTCTTGCTCGTCCAAAAACATCAGTCGGTCTAAATCTAGAAAAAAGCAAGCAACAAAACGATTCTGAAACCTGAGTCTAAGTTCAAATATCAAAAAAACGAACAGCTAGTAAAACTGTTCGTTTTTCAATTAGAATCCGTCTACGTTTGTGTAGATTTTTTGAACGTCTTCGTCGTCTTCAAGAACGCTGTAAAGTTTTTCAAAGGTTTCAAGGTCATCACCTGACAATTCCACTTCTGACTGAGGAATCATTTCCAATTCTGTCACTTGGAATTCTTCGACACCTGACTCACGAAGGGCAACGATAGCCTTGTGAAGGTCAGTTGGAGCTGTGTAAACAGTAATTGTTCCTTCTTCTGCCTCTACATCGTCCACATCCACATCTGCTTCTAGCAATTGCTCAAAGACTGCGTCCGCATCTTCACCTGCAAATACGATAACACCCTTGTTGTCAAAGAGGTAAGAAACTGAACCTGAAGCACCCATGTTTCCACCATTTTTACCAAAAGCTGCACGGACATTGGCTGCTGTACGGTTAACGTTAGAAGTCAAGGTATCAACAATCAACATAGAACCATTTGGTCCAAAACCTTCGTAACGTCCTTCTGTAAAGGTTTCGTCTGTGTTTCCTTTTGCTTTATCAATCGCTTTATCGATAACGTGTTTTGGCACTTGGGCTTGTTTAGCACGGTCGATAACGAATTTCAAAGCAGTGTTTGATTCTGGGTCTGGATCACCTTTTTTAGCTGCTACATAGATTTCTACACCAAATTTTGCATATACTTTAGAGTTAGCTCCATCTTTAGCCGTTTTCTTGGCTACGATATTGGCCCATTTACGTCCCATTAGGAATCTCCTTTTTTCACATTTTAATCTTTCTTATTATAACACAAGTTTTTTCGATTTTCACTAGAGGAAATAGATTTTATTTAGCAAATACAGCTAGGATGATACTTTGGCTGCCAAGATGGCCTTACCTTCTTTTATCAAAGGATGACGGAATAGTGAGAAGTACAGTTGGATGGTCATGGCAACCCAGATAAGGGGTTCGCAGAGGATAACACCCTTATAGCCTGCCCAAGGAATAATCAAGACCACAAAAGCGATTTTCCCTATTAATTCAATAAAGCTGGAAACCAGAGGAAGGATCTTTTGTCCCAAGCCCTGCAAGCAATTGCGATAAATCAACAAAAGACTCAAAATAGGATAAAAAGCTGAGCTGATTTGCAGGTAGAGACTACCGTTTTCTACCAGGTTTCCATCCGTTGAACTGGCCAAGAAGGAAACCAAGGTAGGACTAGCCAAAAAGAGGAAGACACAAACAAAAACTGCCCAGGACATGCTTAGACGACTGCCGATTCGAAGACCTTGAATAATACGGTCTGGTCGCTTGGCCCCAAGATTCTGCGAAGCAAAGGTCGTCATCGAGGCAGAAATAGCAGTCATAGGAAGAAGGGCGAAGGCCATAATGCGTCGAGCGGCCGTCTGTGCACTTATAATCACTGCCCCAAAGGTATTAACAGAAGACTGTAAAATCACACTGCCAATAGACACAATGGAACTCATCAAGCCCATAGCCAAACCTTGCTCCAAAAGATCCGTGTACAAGGCCTTGTTCCATTTAAAATGTTTCAGTTGAGGGAGAAGTTCTGGAACACTCTTGCGAATATAGTAAAAACAGAGAACCGCTGACAACCCTTGTGAAATAATAGTAGCAAGTCCTGCGGATTGAACTCCCATATGCAGTTGCGTAATGAAATAGAGATCCAGAACCACATTGACCAAGGCAGAGAAAATCAGAAAGCCAAGCGCTGCTAGACTGTCCCCAATGGACCGCAACAAGCCTGCAAAAAGATTATAGGCAAAACTGACACCTACACAAGTCACAATCATAGAAATATATTGATAGGACTGAGGGAGGATTTCTGCAGGTGTATCCAGATATTGCAAGAGAGGATACAAACCAAGAAAGCCCAGTAGCATCACTACAATACTCAAAAGAGCACCTAAAATCCAAGTGGCTGCTACTGCTTCCTTGATTTTAGTGAAATTCCGAGCCCCGTAATAACGGGCAATGACAATTCCCATTCCATTGCCAACACCAAGTGTAAAGCCTATAATCAAGTCAAAAATGGCAGTTGTCGCCCCAACCGCAGCCAAAGAATCTTGTCCAAGAAAACGCCCAACAATCAAGACATCAGCAGTGTTATAGAGCTGTTGGAAAATATTGGACAGCAAAATTGGAAAGGCAAAACTCAAAAGCGAGGGGAGAATAGGACCATGAATCAAGTCCACTGTTCGTTTTTTATTCATAAGGCTATTATATCAGCTTTCTAGAGGAGCGACAAGAAACAGCAAACTATGCATGAGCTGAGAACCAGAGCAAATCAACGAAAAAGCAGTGGATTTACTCCACTACTTTAATAGCTTATTCTTCAATTTCGATTTCAAGTTCGTCGCCTAGGTCAAGTGTCACTTCTTCATTCATAGAATCTGCTTGGACTGCGTCATCTTTTTTAGTTTCAACACCTTCTACAGAAGCTTCTTCTCCATCAATCAAACCAAATTGAACACGGACTTGATGGTCAATTTCATCAAAGATTTCTGGGTGATCTGCCAAGTATTTCTTAGCATTTTCAGACCCTTGCCCGATTTTCTCATCCTTGTAAGAGTACCAAGCTCCTGCTTTTTTGATGATATCTAAATCGCTTGCAATCTTCAAAAGCTCACCGGTCTTAGAAATCCCTTCTCCGTACATGATTTCAACGAAGGCTTCCTTAAATGGTGGAGCCACCTTGTTTTTCACGACCTTAATCTTAGTTTCCTTACCGACATTGGTGTCTTTCTGGTCACCAGTTCCCTTGATTTGCGTGCTTCCACGAACATCCAAACGCACTGATGCATAGAATTTCAGAGCACGTCCACCAGGAGTTGTTTCTGGATTTCCAAACATGACCCCAACTTTTTCACGCAATTGGTTGATAAAGATAGCAATTGTTTTGGTTTTATTGATAGAAGCACCAAGTTTACGCATAGCCTGGCTCATCATACGAGCCTGCAAACCAACGTGGCTATCTCCGATATCTCCATCAATTTCCGCACGAGGGACAAGGGCCGCAACTGAGTCGACTACGACAAGGTCAACTGCACCTGAGTCAATCAATTTCCCTGCAATCTCAAGACCTTGCTCTCCTGAGTCTGGTTGAGACAAGAGCAATTCGTCAATGTTGACCCCAAGAGCCGCAGCATAAGCTGGATCGAGGGCATGTTCCGCATCGATAAAGGCTGCAATCCCACCTTCTTTTTGCGCTTGTGCAACTGCATGAAGGGCAACCGTTGTCTTACCAGATGACTCCGGCCCATAGATTTCGATGATACGTCCCTTAGGATAACCACCTGAACCAAGGGCAATATCAAGAGCTAAAGAACCTGAGCTCATCACTTGCACCTTTTGCTCTGCACGTTCACCCAAACGCATGATTGAACCTTTACCAAAGTCTTTCTCAATCAATTTAAGAGCATCATTCAAGGCTTTTTCACGTTCAGCCCCGAATTTTTTCGAAATTTCATCTAATTTTTTTGGTTTTTTCGCCATTCTATTCTCCTACATTCTAATGGTCCTCAGACCTATCTACTATTATATCAAAAGTTAATCACTTAATAAAGCCTTGCGAACTAGGTTAAAGGCATGCATAACCGCAATGTGGCGTACATCTGCTCGACTTCTGCCTCCAATATTCACCTTGATGACCTCAGTTCCTTGTTCCTGAGCCAAGCCTATAAAGACTGTCCCAGCTGGGTGCCCTTCTAGGATATCTGGCCCTGCCACTCCAGTCAAACTAAGGCCAAAATCAGACTGGGTCTTGCTTCGTGCCTGCTCAGCCATCTTCTGAGCTGTAAATTCAGACACCACACCATGCTCTTCCAAATCCTTGACAGGAATATCCAACATCTTTGATTTTTCCTCCAAGCTATAGGTCACAAAACCACCCTTAAATATACTTGAAGCTCCTGAAAAATCTGCTACATTGGCTTGGAAAAGTCCTGCCGTCAAACTCTCTGCTGCCGTAATGGTTTTCCCTTGCTTTTTCAGTTCTTCTACCACAATGCTAGCTAAACTAGTTTCTTCCCCATAACCGTAGCAAAGTTCTCGTAAAGAAAGACCTTCAAAGGTTTGGCGACCTAATATTTGATTTTCCAAGATATCCAGCGCATGATTCGCCTCTTCTTGACTACCAGATTTTGTTGACAGACGTAGAGTGACTTCTCCTGTCTTGGCATAAGGTGCCAAGGTCGGATCTGTTTGATTGTCAATCAAATCAGCCAAAATGGTCACCAGCTGACTTTCGCCAATTCCAAAGAAACGAAGAACTCGGGAATACAGCTTGCTCCCTGTCATCAACTTAGGTAGAAGTTGATTTAAGACCATGGGTTTCAATTCACTTGGTGGACCTGGAAGGACGACGTAGGTCACTCCTTCGGCCTCTAACATCCCCCCCACAGCCAGTCCTGTTTCGTTGGGCAGCGGAGTCGCTCCTTCTACAAGTTGAGCTTGTCTTTCGTTATTCGGTGTTCGGGCATAGTCTGGTCGCTGGGCAAAAAAGACATCCAACTTCTCCTGAGCCTGAGGATCGAAGACTAATTCTTTCCCTAAAAATTTAGCCAGAGTTTGTTTGGTCAAATCGTCCTCAGTTGGCCCTAAACCACCTGTCAAAATCACCAAACTGCTACGTTGACTGGCAATTTCAAGCAAAGACAAGAGACGAGCTTCATTGTCTCCTACAGCCGTCTGAAAATATACGTCTACCCCAATCTCTGCTAGTTTTTCTGATAAAAACTGAGCATTGGTATTGACAATCTGTCCTGTCAAAATCTCTGTTCCAACAGCAATAATTTCTGCTTTCATGTTTCCTCCTACCTATCTATTCGTGTTTTTTTGAAAAAATCGCAGGAAATTTCCCACGATTGATTTTTTTATTTATAGTAAGAAAGTTAATTGTCTTCGTCACCAACAGGTGTTCGTCCAAATAAATCTTCAAATAAGACAACATTTGTTTCAAGCTGAGTGACTTCTTCTTGTCCCAAAGAACGTCTCAAAAGATTCTGCATTTCCAACATATGGTTTCTTGTAACAATTTGATAAGAAACGCCTTGTAGCATCTCCCCTTCACCCTTCAACTGTTGTGTTTCAATGGTTTTAAATGAATCTTTGTAGCCCAATAAGCTTGGAATACTTTTTGCAGATAAATCGATATTAGTCTGCATATTAGTACTTAGGGCTTTTAAGATAGACTGATAGTGACTGATACTATTTAAACTAAGAACTTTTTCAACAACTTTTTGAATGACTTCACGCTGACGCTTTTGACGACCATAGTCTCCTTCTGGGTCTTGATAACGCATGCGTGAATAAACAAGTGCTTCTTCTCCATTTATTGTCTGCTCTCCAACACCGATAGAAATGGTGTTAAATTCTTCTTGGTCACTGATAGAGATTGGGAAACCTAGTGTATTATTAACCGTAATACCTCCAACTGCATCGACCAATTGTTGCAATCCTTGCATATTGACCATAATATAACGATCAATATGGAGGTTCATCATCTTTTGAATTGTTTCTATCGCAAGTTCTGCTCCACCACCAGCATAAGCTGCATTAAGTTTCGCTTCTTCAATACTACCATCTTTACGTTGAATTTTAGTCAGGATATCACGTTCCAAACTCATCATCGTCGTTTTCTTTGTGTGAGGATTGACAGTCAGCAAAATCATACTGTCACTATTTCCAGCCCATTGGTCTGTACGCTCTACGTTCCCAGTATCAACCCCCATCAACAGAATGGTCAAAGGCTCTGTTGCTTCAATAACCTTGGTTTCTTCTCCTATTTTTTTATAGGTTTTTGCCAAAGTCTCTGTACCTTGCTGATAAATAGTATAAGCAAAAACACCGACACCCAAAACTGTCACAGCTAGAAAAGCTAATACCATTCCAATAATTTTTTTAACCATATTTCTACTAATCTATCAGTTTACCCATCAAGTAAACATCGATAAATTTCCCTTCTTCTATATATGCTCCACGCTCTTGGCGACCTTCAGTTATAAAGCCATGCTTTTGATAAAGATGAACTGCTGCTTGATTACGAGTTTGGACAGTCAATTGGAGACGACGCAGAATACCACTTGCTTGTGCCCACTCTATCGCTTCTTCTATCAACAAACTTCCCAATCCATTATTCCAATATCTTTTTCCAATCACAATGAAGAGATCTCCAATATGACGGACTCTCTTGCGCTGGTCAGCTGTAATATTTACAATACCAGCAATTTTATCATTTAAGAATGCAAGTAAGGTTATCTGATTGTCCGAACTAGCTTGCTTGTTGAGGAATACTTCCATCTCCTCACTGGTCAAGAGAATACCATCTCCGTCTAAGCTGGTAAAATCTGTCTCCAAACTCACACAATTTAAAAACGTCACTAATTCAGCTGCATCTTCAGCTTCTGCTTCTCTAATGAGCAATTCATACTCCATATTGAAGCTCCTCTAAGAGTTCTTCTGCACGCAAACCCTTTGCTTGGAAATGTAGTCTGCGACCGTCTTCTTCTGTTAGAATTTCCAATTCTAAATAAGTATCTGGTAAAGCATCACCTAAAAGATGCCCCCACTCAATAACAGTCACGCCTCCACCAAAGAGAAATTCATCCAAATCAATGGAATCCGCATCTCCCTCAATACGATAAACATCTAAATGGTAAAGGGGAAGACGACCTTCATACTCTCTTACGATAGTGTAGGTTGGACTCTTAATCATCTGAGTAATCTGCAATCCCTTAGCAAGGCCTTTTGTAAAGGTCGTTTTGCCTGCTCCAAGTTCTCCAGTTAAGATTAAAACATCATTCTTTTCTAATAGATGACCCAAACGCTCCCCTAAGACTTGTAGCTCTTCTTCATTTTTTGTGTACATATTCTTATTATACCAAAAACTTTTCTTTTGTGTCTATTTTCCTGCTAAACTTATGCTCAATGAAAATAAAAGAGCAAACTAGGAAGCTAGCCGCAGGCTGCTCAAAACACTGTTTTGAGGTTGCAGATAGAGCTGACGTAGTTTGAAGAGATTTTCGAAGA
>NZ_JUPG01000170.1 GCF_001074825.1 Streptococcus pseudopneumoniae | reverse complement strand
ATATCAAGAGAACCTTCGACATACAGTTCCATATCAAGTGCCAAATTCTGCGCTTCTTCTTCTGGTTGTTGGCTCAAGACAAAGACCCATTCTTCCAAAGAAGGCTCTTTAAATGACTGATAGGTGAGTCTGGTAACTCGGTCGATAATCGATTTTTCTCTCCCATCCATTTTTCTATCCAATAACTTGCCAATAAAGGATAAAAGAAATTCTGATTTTACCTTTACAGGATCCTCATCCATATTTTCCTCAGACAAGTCAAGGACATTGAGATAAGTTTGGGAATCGGGCGCAATATCAATCATTTCTCCACCAAAAGCTCGTCCAATGACACTGTATTCTGCTTCTGGATCCACGATGATAATTTCAGTATTTTCACCAGATTCCTTGATTTTGGTCGTGATAATTTCATGCTTGGTTGCCATCCCTTTCCCAGCTCCAGATGTTCCTAAAATCAGACCAGACGGTGTATTTAATAGGCTGCGATCAATGGTAATAATATTACTTGATATTTGATTGATACCGTAATATTTCCCACTACGGTCTTGTAAATCTACTGAAGTCCAAGGTGAGTTCACTGCTATATTGGACGTTAATAAACTCCGTGATACTCCCTCTAAAAAATCACAACCAAATGGCAGCAAACTATTAAAGGCTGCTTCTTGCATATACGGAAGTTTATCAATCATTAGGTCATTTGAGCCGGCCACTTGTTGAATAGTGTCTAGGGCTTGTTTGAGTTCTTCTTCATCCTGACCAAATACACCAATCAAGAAGACTGTTTGAAATAGTTTATCTCCTGTCTCGGTCATGGTTTTTAAGAGTTCCTCAGCTTCATCGATATTGCTTTCTAAAACATGGCCTACTTTTTCCAAATAGATACCTGTACGAGCTAGTTTTTGTTGTTCCCCAATCTTTTGGGATTCCATCAAGGTCTTCTTTGTTCGTAGTTTCTTC
>NZ_JUPG01000169.1 GCF_001074825.1 Streptococcus pseudopneumoniae | reverse complement strand
AATTTTCAAAGAACAGGTAGCTTTATTATAGATAAGAGTAGTTGAAATTTTTATCACATTTTTTATTTTTCTGTAGAGCTAAATTCATACTAAACAAAGATTTTGAAATAAAAGACTAACATTGTTACATAACGTTAGCATTTCATTTCCCTAAAATAAGCTAATTTTGTCTAAAAAAGCAGCAAACTATAAACTAGTAGGTTCCACACCAAATGTAGACCCATACTTCCCCAAAAGTCAGATTGATAGCGCACCATCCCTAAAAACATCCCAAGTGAAACATATAAACACCAAGCTAGAATGGTTCCTGGATGATGTACTAAGGCAAATAAAACACTTGTCAAAGCAACTCGAATATCTAATTTTCTGACCAAGTTCCATAAAATTTCTCTATACAGAAATTCTTCAACCATACTCGCATTGATTAAGAACAATAAAAATGAAAACCAAGGAAC
>NZ_JUPG01000168.1 GCF_001074825.1 Streptococcus pseudopneumoniae | reverse complement strand
AATTTTCAAAGAACAGGTAGCTTTATTATAGATAAGAGTAGTTGAAATTTTTATCACATTTTTGGGGTTGTTGGAATAATAAGGTAAGTGCTAATTTCTAGCTCCTCTCACAACACCGTACGTACCTTATATGTTTTATGAACAGTAGCTATCATTTACATTTTCAAACTACCATTCTATCAAACTAAAAGTCAAAATAGACGCTTCTACTTCGAAAGATACTCATTTAATGGTTCAGCAATTCGCTCTACTTCCGTTACAGAAATTTCATTACTATGACTTCTCATGATTTGTTATTAGTTCACTTTGAGGGCTTGCTCATGAAACCAAACAGCGTAAGTCGTAAAAGAAAAAAGCAGTACAAGATTGAACTGCTTTTACGGATTCAGATAAAATAACTTTAAAATATAGAAGATATATATT
The DNA here is from genome assembly GCF_001074825.1 of Streptococcus pseudopneumoniae. Taxonomy (GTDB): domain Bacteria; phylum Bacillota; class Bacilli; order Lactobacillales; family Streptococcaceae; genus Streptococcus; species Streptococcus pseudopneumoniae_C. The sequence continues at coordinate 5,500 of NZ_JUPG01000168.1, read as the reverse complement.
GACTGTAAATATAATGGATTTAAATTTATAACTTCATCTGCTTGATTCCAAATATCGGGATTATGAGTTGCAATGATGATTAGACGATTTTCATTTTTCATATCTAATAATAATTTCATAATTCCTTGTGAAATCGTCGGATCAAGTGATGCAGTCAGCTCATCCGCGAGTAATAATGGTGGATTTTTAAGAATGATTTTCGCTAAAGCAACACGTTGTGCTTCACCGCCAGACAATTCATATATCTTTTTTTCTAGATGAATATGAGTTAGACCAACTCTTGCTAATACATCTTTTTTTAACTTATCTTTTTCTTTATAATTACATTTACGATTTATTAATCCTAAATCTATATTGGTAGAAACATTTTCATTATCTAACAAACCAAAATTTTGAAAAAGATGTCCTGATACTGTCAATGAAAAAAGCTTAGAAAGGCTTAACGCCTTATCCAAGCTGATATTTGTTCATCTCATTAAAAATCTAAATAAAGGATCTACTTCACTTTCATAATACGAACTAAATTGGCTCTTTCTGCCTCCTCTAGTTTCAATTCTATATAATGAATAGTTTCTGACAAGTTTGGAATAATCGAATATTCTAATCCATTTACACGTCTACGTGTTTTTTCTATTTCATCAGCCATTAACTGACACGTTTTTTCAACTTCTGCCAGTCTTAGTAATTTATCAATTAAACTATTCATTGTAGCAAATACATCATCCATTTCACTATTAGAAGATAAATAGCTATATTCACTGTTCTCATTTTGAGAAGTAATATTCATATGCATTCTAGGAACTGTTACACTCATGATATTTTCTTTCTCAACAAATAATTCAATTTCTTTCGATGGAATTGAAAATAATTCCTCCACCATTAGAGAGTTCTTTAATGATTTAGCAACTGCAAAGGATTTTAGATTATCAATTAGATAACTTTCTACTTCTTTCCGAAGTTGATTATTCTCACGAATCAAAGAAATAAATCGCCTCATCAATTCATCTCTTTTATCCTTTAATAACTTATGTCCACGTTCAGCTGTTTTCAAACGTTCCTTTAAGTTATTCAATTCCATACGAGTTGGTTTTACATTCAAACGCACCATAGATAATCACTCCATTTCTGGATTAAACTTCTACCAAAGGTAAGTATTTATCAAGCAAATCATCTTTGATACGTTTTAACTCTGTTCTAGGAAGAATTGATAGTAATTCCCAGCCAAGATTCAACGTATCTTCTATATTTCGATTTTTATAAAATCCTTGGTTGATGTACTCTTCTTCAAAACGCTTTGTAAATTTCACATACAATTTATCTACATCAGATAAAGCCGATTCTCCTAATACTACTGCTAACTCTTCAACCTTTTTCCCTTGGGCATAGGCTGCAAACAGTTGATTCATAGTTGGAGCATGATCTCCACGAGTTTTACCTTCTCCAGATCCCTTATCTTTTAATCGAGAGAGAGAAGGTAAAACATTGATTGGTGGACGATAACCTTGATTATACAACTCATGCGACAAAATAATTTGCCCTTCAGTAATGTATCCAGTTAAATCAGGAATTGGATGTGTTATGTCATCTTCTGGCATTGTTAAAATAGGAATCTGTGTCACTGAACCTTTTTTACCAACTAAGCGACCAGCCCTTTCGTATAGAGTTGATAAATTTGTATATAAATATCCCGGATAGCCTCGTCTACCTGGAACTTCACGGCGAGCTGCCGAGACTTCACGTAACGCTTCACAATAGTTAGTCATATCCGTCATGATAACTAGAACATGCATATCTTTTTCAAAAGCTAGATACTCTGCCGCAGTTAAAGCAATGCGGGGAGTTGCAATACGCTCAATTGCAGGATCATTTGCCAAGTTCATAAATAAGACTGAACGATCGATCGCTCCTGTTTTTCTGAGTTCTTCCATAAAGAACTCAGCTTCTTCAAAAGTAATACCCATTGCTGCAAATACAACCGCAAAATTTTCATCAGAATTTAAAACAGTCGCTTGTCTTGCTATCTGAGCTGCTAATTCATTATGAGGTAAGCCCGAACCTGAAAATACTGGTAACTTTTGACCACGTACAAGAGTATTCAAATGATCAATAGAGGAGATCCCTGTCTGAATAAATTCATCTGGATAATCTCTAGATACAGGATTAATAGCTTGACCATCAATATCTAAATATTTCTCTGGAATTAAATCTGGTCCACCATCAATTGGTTTTCCCATCCCATTAAAAATTCGACCAACCATATCCTCAGATACAGCCAATTCTAGTGCATGACCAGCAAAACGAATTTTAGACTTTTCTAAATTTATTCCACTAGATCCTTCAAAAAGCTGAACCATTGCTTTATCTTCGTGGATCTCTAAAACTTGTCCACGACGAATTTCTCCATTATGAAGTTGAATTTCAACTAACTCATTGTAAGACACATTATTAACTTGTTCAACAATCATAAGAGGCCCAACAACTTCACTAGCAGTTCTGTATTCTTTTATAACACTCATTTATAGACCTCCTGTTTCTAATATCAAATGAATCTGATGTGTAATCTCATTTGAAATAATTTTGATTTCATCTAATCTATCTTCTGAAACATATTTACTTCTAGCCATACGGTCTCGAACTGCCACGGTACCTTCCATAATCTCTGTAAAGTAAGAACCCAACTCTAAAGCATGATTTGCCTGATCAGCAAAAGTTAGGATATTACTTAACATTGCTTCTTGTTTCGCAAACGAAGTGAATGTATCTACCGAATCAAAAGCGTTCTGTTGCAAATAATCTTCTCTAATTTGTTTAGCAATTTCCATAGTTAGTCGTTCATTATCAGACAGAGAATCAATTCCAACAAGACGAACAATTTCCTCTAAACTAGATTCCCGTTGTAAGTAGTTCATCGCACGAGTTATTTTACTATTCCAATCTGTCTTCTCTTTACCATCTATATAAGTTCCCACACTGTCTTTATAGAGTGAATAAGATGTAAGCCAGTTAATTGCAGGAAAATGACGTCGCTGTGCCAACGGAGCATCAAGCCCCCAAAAAACTTTCACAATCCGTAAAGTGTTTTGAGTAACTGGTTCTGAAATATCTCCACCGGGTGGCGATACAGCTCCAATAGCAGTAATCGTTCCTTCACGTTCTGGAAGCCCTAGAACCTGAGAACGTCCCGCTCTTTCATAATATTCAGCGATACGACTTCCCAGATAAGCAGGATAACCCTCATCACCAGGCATTTCTTCTAGACGTCCTGACATTTCACGTAGCGCTTCTGCCCAACGTGAAGTCGAATCAGCCATAATGGCGACAGAGTAACCCATATCACGAAAATACTCAGCCATGGTAATTCCTGTATAAATTGAAGCCTCACGAGCAGCAACAGGCATATTTGAAGTATTAGCAATCAGAACTGTCCGTTGCATAATTGATTGTCCGGTATTAGGGTCAATCAACTCAGGAAACTCATTCAGTACATCCGTCATTTCATTTCCACGTTCTCCACAACCAACATAAATAACAATATCAACATTGGCAAATTTAGCTACTTGGTGTTGTACAACTGTCTTTCCTGCTCCAAAAGGTCCAGGAACAGCTGCTGCTCCCCCTTTGGTTACTGGAAAGAATGTATCAATAACTCGTTGGCCTGTGATTAATGGTTCTTCTGGGATTAAACGTTTAGAAACAGGACGCGCCTTGCGGACAGGCCATTTTTGCATAAGCGTTCCTTTATAGAAACTACCGTCCAATTTTTTTATTTCATATACAACTTCATCAATTGTAAAATCGCCAGATGCAATAGAAACGACTACGCCAGATACTCCATAAGGAACCATAATTTTATGATTAACCACCTCGGTCTCCTTGACAGTTCCAAGAATATCACCCGTACTCACTTTTTGACCAATTGCTATAGTAGGAACAAAATGCCACTTAATATCTCTATCCAAACTTGGAACTTCTACTCCACGAACTAGAAAATCATTATGAGTAGCCAATTTAAATCGATCTAATGGGCGTTGTATGCCATCAAACATTTGAGAAATCAATCCAGGCCCTAATTCAACCGAGAGAGGTTCTCCAGTTGTAACAACAGGTTCTCCCGGACCAAGACCAGATGTTTCTTCATAGACTTGGATAGATGCCTGATCTCTTCTCATTTCAATAATTTCACCGATTAACCCTAGCTTACCTACACGGCAAATATCTTGAATATTAGCCTCCTGCATACCTGATGCAATAACTAGAGGTCCCGATACTTTTATAATCTTCCCTTGAGTCAAAGTTATTCTCCTTACTAAGTCCAAAAATTATAGAATAATATTACAGACAATTTTGTACATTATTATAAAATATTGTGTCCTACTGCTTTCTCTACATTATCCTCTATACGTTTTAATCCTAAATTTAAACCTTGTTTATGAGTCGGTAATAAAATAATAGCAGGCACAACTTGTGAATCATAATGGCGAATTGTATCTAATATCATTGAAGCAATGTCTTCAGTGATATAAATGACACCATAATCAGATTGAGCTAATTTTCTTAGTGTATTTATAGCTTCTTGTTCTTGATAGGCAGGAAATATATCAAACCCAATCATGCTAAATGGTAAAATAATATCACGGCTACCAATTATGCCAATTTTATACTTATTAGCTTCCATAATGTGGGCGTATCCTTTCTTTTATTGATTCAAAGGGAATTGTATTTTGAAGAGCTGATATGATCATTCTGAGATTCTTTACTTCAAACTCACATCCCAATAAATATCTAGCAAGAACTAACGGCCCATCTACATTGTACCTTCCTTGATCTAAAGTTTTATACAATAGTAAATCACATAAAAATTCTAATTCAGAAGATGAAATCGTTGCGTCCTGCATCTTCAATTCATAAGTTGAAAAGATTGAATCTAAGCTTGGATTTATTTTATTGAACCACACAAATATTTCTTGATTTTCTACAATGTATATAAATTCTTTAGCAGAAATACTTCCTTCATCTGAAAGTAATTGTAAAATATCCCCATGACTCTTATTTTGAGATAAACCACGTTTTACAGTAATAATATTATAAAAGTCAATCATTTCGACAATAACCTGAGACAGTACCTCATCTAACTCATTAGATAAAAGTTTCAGATGTTTAAAATATGCTAGATCAGCTCCGACATCAAGTACACGAATATTATTAAAAGTTTCATACTCATTCCAAATTGATTCTACTTCACGAACCATAAAATCAGGAAGTGTATCTGAATGTAAGGAAGAAACTAAATGTTTTAAACTTTCTATATCAAAAATCCCTATTGGAATTAATAATTTAGAAAAATCTTTCTTAATTGCCGCCTTAGATTTTAATAAAACTTTGATATTATGATAAACATATCGTAAAGCAAATAAAGTCACAATTATATCAGACGGACTTTCAGCATAGGCCCATCTATAATCATTGACTAATTTTGTCATTAGCGAAATCTCTGTCTGAC
>NZ_JUPG01000167.1 GCF_001074825.1 Streptococcus pseudopneumoniae | reverse complement strand
CTCAGCTTCAACAAGCGCAAGTACATCGGCTAGCACGTCAGCCTCAACAAGTGCAAGCACGTCCGCAAGTACATCGGCCTCAACGAGCGCAAGTACATCTGCTAGCACGTCCGCAAGTACATCAGCCTCAACGAGCGCAAGCACGTCAGCAAGTACATCGGCTTCAACAAGTGCAAGCACGTCAGCAAGTACATCAGCCTCAACGAGCGCAAGCACGTCAGCAAGTACATCTGCTTCAACGAGCGCAAGCACGTCAGCAAGTACATCGGCTTCAACAAGTGCAAGTACGTCAGCAAGCACATCGGCTTCAACGAGCGCAAGCACGTCAGCAAGTACGTCAGCG
>NZ_JUPG01000166.1 GCF_001074825.1 Streptococcus pseudopneumoniae | reverse complement strand
AATTGTATGAAGAAGTCCAGGGCATTGTATATAAGTGTAGAAAGGAATATTATCTTCATTTATGGGAGTTATCGGATTGGGATCAAGAGGGAATGATATGCCTACATGAATTGATCAGTAGAGAAGAGGGTCTAGTAGAAGATATCCCTCGTTTAAGGAAATATTTCAAAACCAAGTTTCGAAATAGAATTTTAGATTATCTCCGTAAGCAAGAAAGCCAGAAGCGAAGATATGATAAAGAAGCATATGAAGAAGTAGGTGAGATTAGCCATCGTATCAGTGAGGGAGGACTCTGGCTAGATGATTACTATCTCTTTCATGAAACACTAAGAGATTATAGAAGTAAACAAACTAAAGAGCAACAAGAAGAGTTAGAACGTGTCTTAAGACATGAACGATTCCGAGGTCGTCAAAGCGTGTTAAGGGAGCTACGTATTGTGTTTAAAGAGTTTGATATCCGTAGCCTGTAAGAAGCCATGCAAAAAAAATTAAAAAAGTTTAAAAAAGTAGTTGACAAAAAATAAAAAGGCTGTATAATAGTAAGAGTTGAAAATAACAACTCAG
>NZ_JUPG01000165.1 GCF_001074825.1 Streptococcus pseudopneumoniae | reverse complement strand
TGTTGAAGCAGATGTACTTGCTGAGGTGCTTGCGCTCGTTGAGGCTGACGTACTTGCTGACGTGCTTGCACTTGTTGAAGCGGATGTACTTGCTGAGGTGCTTGCGCTCGTTGATGCTGACGTACTTGCCGATGTGCTTGCACTTGTTGAGGCTGACGTGCTTGCACTTGTTGAAGCGGATGTACTTGCTGAGGTGCTTGCGCTTGTTGACGCTGACGTGCTTGCTGACGTACTTGCACTTGTTGAAGCTGACGTGCTTGCTGACGTACTTGCGCTCGTTGATGCAGATGTA
>NZ_JUPG01000017.1 GCF_001074825.1 Streptococcus pseudopneumoniae | reverse complement strand
TGAACCATTGTCACCAATTGTTACTGTGATTGTTGTTCCATTTTCTCCTGGAATTTCTACCTTGCTGCCTGGTGGGTATGTTGAGCCATCTGGTTTCTTCGGTGTTACAATCGCATTTCCATTTGGTTGTTGAGTAATTTCAATCTTACCTGGTTTTTCAGTTACTGGTGTTTCTGGTGTGACTTTACCTGGTGTTGTTACATTAGGAACTTCCACAGCTGGTTTTCCTGGTTCTGTAATCTTACCTGTTCCTGGAACTTTACCTTCTGGTAAGTCAGCGTTTGGTACTTTAGCTTTACCATTGTCATCAGTTGTAACAGTAATT
>NZ_JUPG01000164.1 GCF_001074825.1 Streptococcus pseudopneumoniae | reverse complement strand
GTTTCCCCACCAAGACTTGAAGCTGTCGCAACCCAGTCCTGACCATTTCCCATGGTATTAATGATTGAAATCTTCTCTCCGTTTCTACCTTTTAGCTTTAATCCTAACTGGTTCATACGAGCCGCAACACCCCATGTACATTGTCCATAGGCATAGGCCATACCATCTCCACCACCAGGAACAGAATGATCATACAAGTCCCCACGAACCCCTTCAAGGGATTG
>NZ_JUPG01000163.1 GCF_001074825.1 Streptococcus pseudopneumoniae | reverse complement strand
CTCTTTCTGAAAAAACAAGCAGCTCTTCTAGTGAGAATCAAACAGAAGCTTCATCTAGTAGTTCTGAGAAGAAAGGGTTGTTTGCTAAAGCAAAAGAAAAACTCAGTTCAAGCGATTTTAACCCACAAGATGTTAGCGATACGACAATTGAGTCTATAAAAACCTATGAAGATTACTTAATTATGAATGAGAAAATAATCGATAATTACTATACAGAAGCAGACGAAGCCTTTAAAGGGACTGTTTTAGAAGATAGTGCTGCTATCCAAGAACTGAAAGATAGCACTAAAAAAGAAATGGAAGATTTGAAAAAACAATATGGTCCACTAAAGAAAGCACCGATTCAAGGGAAAGAAGAAGTGATTAAGACTCTAAAAGATTATCGTGATAATCTACATGAACAAGTGGAGCAGTGGAAAGCTAGTCTTTAATAGGAAGAGTGGAGTTCAATATGGATTATCAATTATTGCCACATGAATACATGGTTATGAATAGTGACCATGTGAGTTTTGGGAAAAATGGTTTGTCTACAGATGAATTAATTTTAACGAATCTACACTTAATATATATCAAAAAAGGTTTGTGGGGAGGAAAAAAAGATCAAGTTACCATACCCATTAACCAGATTAAAATTTTTGAAGGGAGACCTCAAGTTTCAGTAACCAAAACCAATGGTGTGAAACGGCTGGAAATTTATTATAATGGCGGGCAAGCTATCTTTTCATTTAATAATACTAAGGATACTGACAAGTGGGCTAGAAACATTATTAAATTGATTTCAGGTGATACAAGTAATTTTGAAACCTTGGGAGATAGTAGCTTGTTTGGAGCAGATGTTTTGGCAGAAACATTTAAGGATACATTTGACACTTTTAAAGCAGGGCTTGGTATTAAGGATGCAGAGCCAGAAAAGATTTCAACCAAGTGTAGCTTTTGTGGAGCACCTTTGTCAGGTCAAGTGAAGCAAACAGTGAGATGTGCCTATTGTGATATGGAGCAAAGTTTATAAGGGGGCAATTAAATGGGGTTGATAAAAGCAATCACAGATTCTATTGGTGGGACATTTGCAGATCAGTGGAAAGAAATTATCACAGTTCAAGCTTTTGATGAACATACAGCTGTAAGTCCCGGTATTGTTCAAGAAAGTAATAATGGTAGGGGTGTCAATACGAAGGGATCTGTAGGTGTTATTTCCAACGGATCCAAGATTTTTATTCCAGAAAATACTGCTGCCTTTATCTTTAGTCAGTCTGGTATCGAGGAAATTATTACAGAACCAGGTGGATATGAATATCAAAATGGTGAGAGCAGTGTTTTTAACGGTGATGGATTGAAAAAATCACTGTTTGACAATGTTGTTAATCGTGTTGGATTCGGTGGCCAAAGTGATCAGCAAAAACAGATTTGCTTTGTTAATTTGAGAGAAATTCGTGATATTAAATTTGGGACTCGTGGTCCAGTCATGTATAATGATTTGTTTTATGGGACAGATTTAGAAGTACGTGCTTTTGGAACATTTTCTATCCAAATTACAGATGCTAAGCAATTTATCAGAAACTTTCTTCCTGCCAATGTGACTTATTATACCTTTGATAGCGCTCAAGCTAGATCACAAATAGTGACAGAGTTTCTCCAATCTTTTATTGTTGCACTTAATTCTTTGTCAACAACTTATCGTATTTCACAATTACCGTCACAAGCTTCAATTCTTGCAACCCAAGTATCGAATGATGGACAGTATGCAGGGACTTGGAAAGAACGTTTTGGATTTGAGATTGTAAAAGTTGCCATTGCTAATATTGAGTTCTCACCAGAATCTAAGGAATTGGTTAAACAATTTTCATCAAATAAGATGAATTTAAAAGCTTATGATGATGTATCGCAGAAATCTTCTAATATTGCAGCACAACAAAAAATTGCATCAGGAGTGGAGCAACATGGTCTAGGTGATAGTGCTGGAATGATATTTGGAATGAATATGGCTCAAAGTTTAGATGAAAAAGCCATGAAACCAAGTCTATCATTAGATGAGCAAATCGAAGCACTTACAAAACTAAAATCTCTTTTAGATGCAGGGATATTATCCCAGGAAGAATTTGATCGAAAGAAAAAAGAAATTATGGATTTATAAGATGAAGCTCGGAAGCTCATAGTTAGTGTGTATTCAAGGAACATTTTAGGTGAAACAATAATAGACTATCGTTCACAGATAGAATATCATGTTGTAAGGGTAGGAGTTGAATATTCGAGCTGTCTCTACAAAGACTATTAAACATCTTTAACAAATAAGTTGCTAAGGATTTATTTGAAAATTTTTGAGGGGGAGTTGAAACATACTTTAAAAGAGTATGCTATCATAGAATATAACTTACAGAAGTAAAAGGAGTTTGTATATGGCTGAACAAGACTTAGCTATGCAAGTATTGCAACAAGTGGTGAAACTACCTATCGTTAAGGTTGATCGTTCGAAATTTTTAGTAGATAAGTTTTCCAAAGAATTGGATCCACAGGACATTCCTACCTTATTAGAACAAGGTCCAACGTCTCTCTTATCTCAAGAAATCTTAGATCGAGTGGCTAATGCCTGTATTAGGGATAATGTTTTATTGGCGAGTGGAACGTCTGTTGTTGCAGGATTACCAGGAGGGATTGCTATGGCAATTACCATTCCAGCTGATGTGGCTCAATTTTATGGTTTCTCTCTGAAATTGGCTCAAGAATTAGGTTATATTTATGGTTATGAGGATCTTTGGGCTTCACGCGAGGAGTTGAGTGAAGATGCTCAAAATACCCTCTTGCTTTATCTAGGCGTCATGTTGGGGGTGAATGGAACCGCTGCTTTGCTACGTGCTGGTGGTATAACAATTGCCAAACAGGTAATGAAAACAGTACCTAATAAAGCGTTAACAAAGACGCTTTGGTACCCTATTTTGAAAAAAGTCTTAAAAATATTTGGTGTGAATCTGACCAAGGGAGGGTTGGCCAAAGGAATGGGAAAATTCATTCCTATCTTGGGTGGTATTATTTCAGGTGGTTTAACCTTTGCAACTATGAAACCAATGGGGGAAAGCTTGCAGAAAGAATTGTCCAAGCTAGTCAACTATAGTGAAGTTCAATATCAAGAAGATGTTGAAACAATCCGAAAAGAGGCTGAAATCATCGAAGGAGAGTAATATGGGACTCATAAAAATTCTAGCTAAAACTTATGGGAATTACTTTTTGACCATGCAAGGTGTAAAAGTAATGAAAACGATAAAGAAAGATGACCACGCCGTTGTCGGTCTGGGAAAACTTTTTATTGCAGACAAGCTAATGGATACGGCTCGGTGGCTCATTAAGCCAGAGGAGAGAGAATGAAATTTTTCTGGGGACTTCTTGCTATTATTTTTATCAAACCGATTATTGGGATTGTGAAATTCTTTTGGATGATTATCTCTTTTGCAGTCCAATTGCTGTTTTACAAGCTATTATTTAAACTATTGGATTGGCTCTTTAAACTTATCTAGATGGTAATCCAAGTCGCAGAGAACTAGCAGGAACTCCACTGCTAGTTTTTTAATCTCTTTCCTTGTGGTATACTATAAGTAGTAAAATCATTTTAGAACATACAATGGAGGTCGTCATGGACAATATCATCGATGTGTCAATTCCTGTTGCAGAAGTGGTGGACAAGCACCCAGAAGTCTTGGAAATTCTAGTGGAGTTGGGTTTTAAACCCCTTGCTAATCCCTTGATGCGCAATACAGTTGGTCGTAAAGTATCACTTAAACAGGGTTCTAAGCTTGAAGGAACTCCTATGGATAAGATTGTCCGCACACTGGAAGCAAATGGCTACGAAGTGATTGGATTAGACTAATGGCAGATGAACGGATTCATATCCTACGGGATATTTTGTTAGAATTGCACAATGGCGCTGCTCCTGAGTCGGTTCAGGAGCGCTTTGATGCGACCTTTACAGGTGTTTCAGCTATCGAGATTTCTCTCATGGAGCACGAGCTAATGAACTCAGACTCAGGTGTCACCTTTGAAGATGTCATGGAACTCTGTGATGTCCATGCCAATCTTTTTAAAAATGCTATTAAAGGTGTCGAAGTAGAGGATACCGAGCATCCAGGTCACCCCGTTCGTGTCTTTAAGGATGAAAATCTAGCCCTCCGTGCGGCCTTGATTCGCATTCGGAGGTTGTTAGATACCTATGAGTCTATGGAAGACGAGGAAATGCTTTCGGAGATGCGTAAGGGTTTGATCCGTCAGATGGGACTTGTGGGTCAATTTGATATTCATTACCAACGTAAGGAAGAGCTCTTCTTTCCAATCATGGAGCGCTATGGACACGATTCACCTCCAAAAGTTATGTGGGGAGTGGATGACCAGATTAGGGAACTCTTTCAGACAGCTTTAGCGACAGCCAAGTCACTACCTGAAGTGTCGATTTCCACTGTAAAAGATACTTTTGAATCTTTTGCGACAGAGTTTGAAAGTATGATTTTCAAGGAAGAATCCATCCTTCTCATGATTCTCCTTGAGTCCTTTACTCAGGATGACTGGCTTCAGATTGCGGAGGAGAGCGATGCCTATGGTTATGCCATCATCCGTCCGTCTGAGAAATGGGTGCCAGAAAGACAGAGTTTTGTTGAGGAAAAGATTGCAGAGGAGCCTATTCAGCTAGATACGGAAGAGGGACAAGTTCAGCAGGTTATCGATACGCCAGAAGGACAGTTTACCATTACCTTTACCCCTAAGGAAAAGGAAGCAGTGCTGGACCGCCATAGTCAACAGGCTTTTGGTAATGGCTATCTCTCGATCGAGCAGGCCAACCTCATCCTCAATCACCTCCCTATGGAGATTACCTTTGTCAATAAAGATGATATTTTCCAGTATTACAATGACAATACGCCAGCTGATGAGATGATTTTCAAACGAACACCGTCTCAAGTCGGGCGCAATGTTGAACTCTGCCATCCACCTAAGTATTTGGACAAGGTTAAGACCATTATGAAGGGGCTTCGTGAGGGTACTAAGGACAAGTATGAAATGTGGTTTAAGTCTGAGTCGCGAGGTAAATTTGTCCACATCACCTACGCTGCAGTCCATGATGAAGACGGAGAATTCCAAGGTGTGTTGGAGTACGTTCAGGATATTCAACCCTACCGTGAGATTGACACGGACTATTTCCGTGGATTAGAATAAGGAGAAAAAATGAGTTACGAACAAGAATTTATGAAGGAATTTGAAGCTTGGGTCAATACCCAAATTATGATCAACGACATGGCACATAAGGAAAGCCAAAAAGTCTACGAAGAAGACCAAGACGAGCGTGCCAAAGATGCTATGATTCGCTACGAAAGCCGTTTGGATGCTTATCAGTTCTTGCTTGGTAAGTTTGAAAACTTCAAATCAGGCAAGGGATTTCATGATTTGCCAGAAGGCTTATTCGGTGAGCGAAATTATTAAACGAGAAAGATTCTTGATTTTTTACTAAAATCTTGATAGAATATTTATATTAAATCCTTGTCAGAGCAGGGGTTTTTTATTGAAAGGATTTTATCATGTCAAAGAAACTCAATCGTAAAAAACAATTACGAAATAGCCTCCGTCGTGCAGGTGCTTTTTCAAGTACTGTGACTAAGGTTGTAGAAGAGACAAAAAAAGTCGTGAAACGTGCAGAACAGTCAGCAAGCCAAGCTGGTAAGGCTGTTTCTAAAAAAGTTGAACAAGCAGTAGAAGCTACCAAAGAGCAAGCTCAAAAAGTAGCCAATTCTGTAGAAGATTTTGCAGCAAACTTGGGTGGACTTCCACTTGACCGTGCCAAAACTTTCTATGATGAAGGAATCAAGTCTGCTTCAGATTTCAAAAACTGGACTGAAAAAGAACTCCTTGCTTTGAAAGGAATCGGCCCAGCCACCATCAAGAAATTGAAAGAAAATGGTATCAAGTTCAAGTAATCTTTCTTGTGCCTTGCATTTCCGTCAAAATCTTGCTACAATAGAGCCATTAGAGGTGTTTTGAATCCCACATTTTACAGAAAGTGGCGGTGCTGAGAAGTCCACAAATGTGTCAAAACTGGTTGCTAATGGATGAAAAATTGAAATAAAAGTGTCTTTTTGTTTTAAAGACGAGAGTTGCGGGCAACTGCCCGAAATTGGGTGGTACCGCGGATAAATACATTCGTCCCTGTCATGTAGATGGCAGGGCTTTTCTTTTGCGTCTTAGTAAAAGGAGGTTGTTATGAAGCAATCTTTTAACACAAGTAAACTCTACTATGGCTTTCCTATCTTCATTTTGGGGTATCAGGATCAGAATTTTGAACACAATATTACGACCTGCAGTTCCTCTTATAGCTTGGGAGATTGGCTAGTCATCGGTGTCGGAGCTGAGGAAAATGCGGCTGAGCAAATCAAGCATTACCAGAAGTTTACTGTGAATATTCCTGATGAAAATCTCATGCTCGAGATGGAGCAGGCTGGTTTTATCAGTCATCGAGAGAAATTGAAACACCTGGGGCTAGACTACGAGATTTCTGAACGGACTCAGGCACCGATTTTAGGGGTTTGTCCAGTCGTGTTAGAATGTCAAGTTGATAGAATTATCGAGGAAGATGGAATCTGTCATATCTTTGCCAAGATTATCGAGCGACTTGCTGATCCAGATCTCTTGGATGAGAGAGGGCATTTTAAAAATGACCGTTTTTCACCGACTTACTTTATGGGGGACGGTCACCAGCGCGTTTATCGCTATTTAGATAACCGTGTTGACCCTATGGGGAGCTTCATAAAGAAAGCGAGGAAGAAGGATGACAAGAACTGAACTGCCAGAACGATTAGAAACCGAACGGCTTGTCTTACGCGTCCGTACGGTGGCGGATGCCGAAGATATTTATGCCTACGCTAGTCTCCCAGAGGTCGCCTACCCAGCAGGTTTTCCACCCGTCAAGACCTTGGAAGATGAGATTTATTATCTGGAGCACATTCTTCCCGAGCGCAATGAAAAGGACAATCTCCCAGCTGGTTACGGCATAGTAGTTAAAGGGACCGATACTATCATCGGCTCTGTTGATTTCAACCATCGTCATGAAGATGATGTGCTTGAGATTGGCTATACCTTACACCCAGACTATTGGGGACGCGGTTATGTGCCAGAAGCAGCGCGTGCCTTGATTGATCTAGCTTTTAAAGAACTTGGTCTTCACAAGATTGAACTAACTTGCTTTGGATATAACCTTCAAAGTCAACGAGTCGCGGAAAAGCTTGGCTTTACCCTCGAAGCTCGCATAAGAGACCGCAAAGATGCTCAAGGCAACCGCTGTGACAGTCTGATATATGGATTGCTGAAGAGTGAGTGGGAGGTGATTTGATGCATCTTTTCATCATTGGTGCTCCAGCCTCAGGAAAAATGACCATTGGTCAAGAGTTATCTCGACTGACAGATGCTACCCTCTTTTATAACCATCAAGCCATCGATTTTGCACTAGAAATCTATCAGGACTTTACAGAGGAAATGTGGGAATTTGTTCGTGGAATCACCTTTTCTTTCCTTGGAGCAAGTGCAAGAAATCAGCGATCAGTAATTTTAACTGACGTAATTGATTTTTCAAATCAGTACCAGCTGATGTATTTGAAGCAAATTCAGGATTTGTTGAATGACTTTCATCAAGAGGTTCTGTTTGTTGAGTTGGAAACAAGTCTTGAGGAGCGTTTACGTCGAAATCAAACGGAGAACCGGTTGAAGCACAAGCCCTTGAAACGGTATATTGAGGTATCTGAAAGAGAAATTTTAGAGACAGCTGAAACCCTTCAATTAAATTCCCAACATCAACCGAATGAGTTGCACCACTACCTTAAAATAAATAATACGAATCTGTCTGCAGAAGAGGTTGCTAAGCAGATTCAAGCTAAAATGAATACAATAGAGAAAGGACACACACATGTCTAAAGAACTTTCACCTAAATACAATCCAGCCGAGGTTGAGGCTGGTCGTTACCAAAAATGGCTTGATGCCGATGTTTTCAAGCCTTCAGGCGATCAAAAGGCTAAGCCTTATTCAATCGTGATTCCACCACCAAACGTAACTGGGAAACTCCACCTTGGTCACGCATGGGATACGACTTTACAGGATATCATCATCCGTCAGAAACGTATGCAAGGTTTTGATACGCTTTGGCTTCCAGGGATGGACCACGCTGGGATTGCCACTCAGGCTAAGGTTGAGGAGCGCTTGCGTGGCGAAGGCATTAGTCGTTACGACCTAGGGCGTGAAAAATTCCTAGAGAAAGTCTGGGAATGGAAAGACGAATATGCGACTACCATCAAGGAACAGTGGGGCAAGATGGGGCTCTCTGTAGACTACTCTCGTGAGCGTTTCACTCTTGATGAAGGTTTGTCAAAAGCTGTTCGCAAGGTCTTTGTGGACCTTTACAAGAAAGGCTGGATCTACCGTGGTGAGTTTATCATCAACTGGGATCCAGCAGCTCGCACAGCCTTGTCTGATATCGAGGTTATCCACAAGGATGTCGAAGGTGCCTTCTACCACATGAACTACATGCTAGAAGACGGTTCACGCGCTCTTGAAATTGCGACTACTCGTCCTGAGACCATGTTTGGGGACGTTGCGGTTGCGGTCAATCCAGAAGACCCACGCTACAAGGACTTGATTGGTAAAAATGTCATCCTTCCAATCGCTAATAAATTGATTCCAATCGTTGGGGATGAACACGCTGATCCTGAGTTTGGTACTGGTGTCGTGAAAATCACACCTGCCCATGATCCAAACGACTTCTTGGTGGGTCAACGCCACAACTTGCCACAAGTCAACGTCATGAACGATGACGGTACTATGAACGACTTGGCCTTTGAGTTTGCAGGTATGGACCGTTTTGAAGCTCGTAAGGCAGTCGTTGCTAAGTTGGAAGAAATCGGTGCCCTCGTCAAAATCGAAAAACGTGTCCACAGTGTTGGTCACTCAGAGCGTACAGGTGTAGTGGTTGAACCACGTTTGTCTACTCAATGGTTCGTCAAGATGAACCAATTGGCCAAGAATGCTATTGCCAACCAAGACACAGAGGACAAGGTAGAATTTTACCCTCCACGTTTCAACGATACCTTCCTTCAATGGATGGAAAATGTTCACGACTGGGTTATCTCTCGTCAGCTCTGGTGGGGTCACCAAATCCCTGCTTGGTACAATGCTGAGGGTGAAATATATGTCGGCGAAGAAGCTCCAGAAGGTGACGGTTGGACTCAGGACGAAGACGTCTTGGATACGTGGTTCAGTTCGGCTCTTTGGCCATTCTCTACTATGGGCTGGCCGGATGTCGACTCAGAAGACTTTAAACGTTATTATCCAACATCAACTTTGGTGACTGGTTATGATATTATTCCGTTCTGGGTGTCTCGGATGATTTTCCAAGGTTTGGAATTTACTGGCAAGTCGCCATTCAAAAATGCCTTGATTCATGGTCTCATTCGTGATGAGCAAGGACGCAAGATGTCGAAATCTCTCGGTAACGGAATTGACCCAATGGATGTTATTGATAAGTACGGAACAGATAGCCTTCGTTGGTTCCTTTCAAATGGTTCTGCACCAGGGCAAGACGTCCGCTTCTCTTACGAGAAAATGGATGCTTCATGGAACTTCATTAACAAGATCTGGAACATCTCTCGCTACATCCTCATGAACAATGAAGGCTTGACCCTTGAGCAAGCAACGGCTAATGTGGAAAAAATTGTTAACAAGGAAGCTGGAAATGTCACTGACCGCTGGATTCTTCACAATCTCAATGAAACGATTGGAAAAGTCACTGAAAACTTTGATAAGTTTGAGTTTGGTGTGGCTGGACACATCCTCTACAACTTTATCTGGGATGAGTTTGCGGACTGGTATGTTGAGTTGACCAAGGAAGTCCTTTATAGTGATAATGAAGAAGAGAAAGTCATCACACGCTCTGTTCTCCTTTACACTTTGGACAAGATCCTTCGTCTCCTTCACCCAATCATGCCATTCGTGACAGAGGAAATCTTTGGACAAATCTCAGAAGGTTCTATCGTTACAGCAGAATACCCAACTGTCAATCCAGCCTTTGAAGACCTCGCTGCCCACACTGGTGTGGAAAGCCTTAAAGACTTGATTCGTGCAGTTCGTAATGCGCGTGCAGAAGTAAATGTTGCTCCAAGCAAGCCTATCACCATCCTTGTTAAGACAAGCGATAGCGACTTGGAAGCCTTCTTTAACAGCAATGTCAACTACATCAAACGCTTTACAAATCCAGAACACTTGGAAATCGCATCAACCATCCCTGCACCTGAACTCGCTATGTCAAGCGTCATCACAGGAGCAGAAATCTACTTGCCACTGGCTGACCTCCTCAATGTCGAAGAAGAACTGGCTCGTCTCGACAAGGAACTGGCTAAATGGCAAAAAGAACTGGATATGGTAGGTAAGAAACTCTCTAACGAACGCTTCGTAGCCAATGCCAAACCAGAAGTCGTCCAAAAAGAACGCGACAAACAAGCCGACTATCAAGCTAAGTACGACGCGACCGTCGCACGTATTGATGAGATGAAGAAGTTGGTGAAATAGACATAGAAACACGGTGATGAACCGTGTTTTTTTGGTATAATTTAGAATGGAAAGCAGTTTTTTGGAGGGAAATGAGTTGATTACTTCATCTGTTAAAGCACAACAAGTTGTTGAAGGGTTTATTCAATTACAAAGTATTAATCTATTTTCAGGAACAGGAATACAAACAGAACTGAAAATTTTTATGCCTAGATTAAATGGAAAAGATTTTGATTATGCTTCATTTGCGTCAGACCTTCGGTCTATACTTGATGGTTTTGTCTTGAACAAAAAGACAATAAAAAAATACATTGAAGAAGAAAATTATATGGAATTATCATTACAAGCTAGAAATAAATTTAGAGATGTTTATGTGAATAATGGTGAACTTGGTGAACTTATTTTATACACTTTTCTTGAGGGTAATCTTCGAGCGCCTAAAATCTTATCAAAAATGTCTTTAAAGACATCTAATAATATGTTTGTAAATGGAGCTGATGGTGTACATTTGTTAAAGATTTCAGAAAGTAATTATCATTTGATTTTTGGTGAAGCTAAGATGTATGCCGTTTTTTTAGATGGTTTTAAAGCGGCTTGTAAATCTTTAAAAGAATTTATAGGGAATAGTAGAATGTTTGAATTGAATTTAATCGATTCACAATTAGAAAATGAGATACTAGATCAGAATGATGTTGACTTAATATCTAAAATTATATATCCTTCTAAGAGCCAAAATATATATACAGTTGTGGATTCATACTCTGTCTTTGTTGGCTTCCAAATTGATATCCCTGATGAAAAACTATATTTGTCAGATGAAGAATATAATTTGTGGATAAAGGATGAGATAGAAGTAGAGATTAAAAAGGCATCTGCAAAAATGGAAGAGGCCATAAAAAAATATTCGTTGATAGGAAAGAATTTCTATTTATATGTTATGCCATTTATAAAAATAGATGAGACTAGAAAGAACATTTTGAAGGAGGTGGTGGAATGAGTAATGAATCAATAATAGCATGGTTGAATAGTAGAGCTATTGAGGATAGTTACTTGTATGAACTATTAGCTGAAAGTCAAATTAGATATGGAGATAATCTGCTAGGAATCTCTAAAAAAGTAATGGATAAAAAAAGGTTTTTAGACTTATTGAGATTTGCTGATATACTTTCAAGATCTGAGAAAGCTCAGAATAGAAATATCTCATTAAAAATAATCTCTCTTTTATATGATGAATTTAAAGAAAATATGACTTTTCAATTAGTTTCTAAAAGCGTGTTAGTTAAGCTTGGTAATTTTCCATCTTTAAGTCTTATTGATTCTAATTGTGAAAATAATATTTTTAATTTTGACATTGAGATTGATAAATTAATTAAAAATATTTTTCAAAGTACTTCGAATAAGAACAAAATTTTTACAGATGCTCAATACAAAATATTTAAGGAATTACAGGGGACAAATCATTATAGTTTTTCTGCTAGCACTTCGTTCGGTAAGTCGTTCCTACTTACTGAGTATGTTAAGTGGATTATTGATGAAGGAAATGCAAGTCAAAATATTGCTTTCTTAGTTCCTAGTAGAGCTTTAATTTCACAAGTTGAAGAAGATTTAAGTAAAGTAATCGTTGGTACTAGATATAAGATACTGACGGTTCCTGAAATCCCAGATTTATATAAACATAAAAAGTTCATTTTTGTTTTGACTCCTGAACGGCTCATACAATACTTTTCTCAAAGAAATCCCCCCATTTCTATCTTAATAGTAGATGAAGCACAGAAATTAGTCGCTAATGATGGAAGATCTCCGATTTTTTACCATGCCATTTCTTTGGCTAAGCAAAAAAGTATCAAACTTTTTTTTGCCTCTCCAAATGTTCCTAATCCAGAATTATTTTTAAATTTAGTAGGCAATTCTACGGATGAAGCTACTCAAATCATTGATATGAATGTTTCTAGAAATTTATTTTATATTGATTTACAATCGCTCTGTATAAGGCAATATCTTGAATATTGTAACGAAGATGTAAAAGAAAGAACTTTTAGGTGCAAAAATCTATTTGATACTGTGAGTTATTTATCTAAGAGCCAACAATCCATCATTTATTGTAATTCACTCAGTGATACAATGGCTTTTGCTGATAAGTTTAGTGAGGGTTTCTCACAGATCAACAATAAAAATTTAGAGGATTTGTCTGATTTTATTAAAGATACAATACATGAGAGATATGGGCTAGCTGAAATGATTAGAAAAGGAGTTTCTACTCATTTTGGTGCTCTACCACAGGTTGTTAGAGAAAAAATTGAGAAAGAATATAGATTAGGAAATATCAGATATTTATTTACAACCTCAACATTGTTAGAAGGTGTAAATTTGCCAGCAAAAAATATTTTTATTTTAAGTGAAAAAATTGGTCTCACTAAGATGTCTGATTTGGATTTTAGAAATTTAATTGGAAGAGCTGGCAGACTTACAAAAGAACTTTCAGGTAATATTTTTATTGTCAAATTAGATAATAAAAAATGGCAAGGTAGTGCTATTGATTTATTGAATTTAAACAAATTACCAATTTTGAATTCAGAGTTACTTACAGGGAAAGATGCATTTTATAAAAAAATTGGACAAATTATTAATGATGAACCATTGAGTAAAAATACTAGTCTTCAAAAAAGGCATTTTTTAAATGAATATGCCTCAATATTATCCTATCAGTATAAACAAAATCTAGATTCAATTTTATATAGAAAGTTAAATGAAAAGAACAAAGATTCACAGAAGATTTTAAAAGTAATTGAAAAATATGAAGTACCTTCTGAAATATTAATGACCTCAGTAACAATCAGTCCAGTTATCCAAAATAAAATATATATAAGTGAAAGGCCGTATATTTTTCCAAAGGACATTAGTTATTACACATGTAGAGAGGTTTTAGAACAAATGTTTATTATTTATAACTGGGGAGATAATGAACATAAAAATTTTCTTGGGAAAAAAAATAGATTGGGTTATTATGCAACCTTAATGATTGATTGGATTACCACTAAGCCATTGAATGTCATTATAAAAAGCATTATAAAGTACTACAGTTCAAATAGATTAAATATTACTCTTGATTTTAATCAAAATTTTATTCTGTTTGATGAAACCAACTCACAACATTTAAATCATATTGTGAACCAAGTTATGAGGGATTTAGAAACGGTTGTTAGATTTTCAATTAGGAACTACATAACGAATTATTTACAGTTGACTAAACAAGATGAAAGCAAGTGGAGAGATTATCTGGATTATGGTACTAATGAAAGTTTAGTAATTGAACTACAAAAACTAGGCATTGATCGACAAATTGCTATTGAAATTTCTAAGAAAGCATATAAATATTTTGAATTGAATAGCGAAAATAAATTATGGAAAATAAGAAAAGAAATAAAGAATGACGAGAATTTGAGTACTGAAGCACAAGATTCGATACTAGCTGTTCTAAAAGAACTTGAATTATAAGAATGTAAGGTGTTATTGCTATAATTTATACAATTATATTTATATATTTTATGACTTTACCACTTATATACTACTTATAACCCCATCTAGCGACACCATCGGCTGGGTAGCAAAGAAATAAAAAGTCCTGTCACTTTCTCCCATTTAACCTTTGACTATTCCGCAAAATTATCGTAAAATAAAGAGTAAATGATAAAATGAGGTCAGAGTATGTTCACTCTGGCGATAGTAGTATAAATGAGGAGAAACGCTTTGGAATTAGAAGTATTTGCTGGGCAAGAAAAAAGTGAACTATCTATGATTGAGGTAGCGCGAGCTATCTTGGAACTTCGTGGTCGCGATCATGAGATGCATTTTAGTGATCTTGTAAACGAAATTCAAAACTACCTTGGAACATCAAACAGCGATATCCGTGAAGCTTTGCCTTTGTTCTACACAGAGTTGAACTTTGACGGTAGCTTCATCTCACTTGGAGACAACAAATGGGGTCTTCGTTCATGGTATGGTGTGGACGAAATTGACGAAGAAATCATCGCTCTTGAAGAAAATGACGACGATGAAGTAGCACCAAAAGCTAAGAAAAAACGCGTCAATGCCTTCATGGATGGCGATTCAGATGCTATTGACTACAATGCAGATGATCCAGAAGACGAGGACGCATACGAAGCAGATCCAGCTCTTTCATACGATGATGAAAATCCAGATGATGAGAAAAATGAAGTGGAAGCTTACGATGCAGAAATCAACGAAATCGCTCCAGATGACTTGGGTGAAGACGTGGATCTCAACGAAGACGACGACGAGTTTTCAGATGATGATGCTGAAAACATCGAGGAATAAAAGTTAGCTATTGACAATTATCCTATTTTTAGGTATCATATTGTTCGGGCACCTCTTTTAGAGGTCGGGGCTCCCTAGTTCTTAGGGAGCTATTTTTGTTTTTTCAAGAAGTTATCTTCTTGTATTTTAGTTGTGAATCTGGTGCAGTCGTTCCAGATTATTCTTATTAGTAGGGTCTTGTTTTCTATGTCCCCTCGTAGTTGACAAGACCTTGAGCATTTTAGAAAGAGGAATCTATGTCTACGAAATATATTTTTGTAACTGGTGGTGTGGTATCGTCTATTGGGAAAGGGATTGTTGCAGCGAGTCTGGGCCGTCTCTTGAAAAATCGTGGTCTAAAAGTAACCATTCAAAAGTTTGACCCTTATATCAATATTGATCCGGGAACCATGAGTCCTTACCAGCACGGGGAAGTTTTTGTGACAGATGACGGAGCTGAGACAGATTTGGACTTGGGTCACTATGAACGTTTCATCGATATCAATCTCAACAAATATTCCAACGTGACTACTGGTAAAATTTACAGTGAAGTTCTTCGTAAAGAACGCCGTGGAGAATACCTTGGGGCAACTGTTCAGGTTATTCCTCATATCACAGATGCTTTGAAAGAGAAAATCAAGCGTGCCGCTGTAACGACAGACTCTGATGTCATTATCACAGAGGTTGGTGGAACAGTAGGAGATATCGAGTCCTTGCCATTCCTAGAGGCTCTTCGTCAGATGAAGGCAGATGTGGGTGCGGATAATGTTATGTACATCCATACAACCTTGCTTCCATACCTCAAGGCTGCCGGTGAAATGAAAACCAAACCAACTCAACACTCTGTAAAAGAATTGCGTGGATTGGGAATTCAACCAAATATGTTGGTGATTCGTACAGAGCAACCAGCTGGTCAAGGAATTAAAAATAAACTAGCCCAGTTCTGTGATGTGGCACCAGAAGCCGTTATCGAATCGTTGGACGTTGAGCACCTTTACCAAATTCCATTGAACTTGCAGGCACAAGGTATGGACCAAATTGTCTGTGACCATTTAAAATTAGATGCACCAGTAGCGGATATGACAGAATGGTCAACTATGGTGGACAAGGTCATGAACCTGAAAAAACAAGTTAAAATTTCCCTTGTCGGTAAGTATGTTGAGTTGCAAGATGCCTACATCTCTGTGGTTGAAGCCTTGAAACACTCTGGTTATGCCAATGACGCAGAAGTTAAGATTAATTGGGTCAACGCCAATGATGTGACAATAGAGAATGTGGCAGAGCTTTTGTCTGATGCAGATGGAATCATCGTACCAGGTGGTTTCGGTCAGCGTGGTACTGAAGGGAAAATCCAAGCTATCCGCTATGCGCGTGAAAATGATGTTCCAATGTTGGGAGTCTGCTTGGGAATGCAGTTGACATGTATCGAGTTTGCTCGTCACGTTTTGGGTCTTGAAGGTGCCAATTCTGCAGAGCTTGCACCAGAAACAAAATACCCTATCATTGATATCATGCGTGATCAGATTGATGTTGAGGATATGGGGGGAACCCTTCGCTTGGGACTTTATCCATCTAAGTTGAAACGTGGATCTAAGGCTGCGGCTGCTTATCACAATCAAGAAGTGGTGCAACGCCGCCACCGTCACCGCTATGAGTTTAACAACGCCTTCCGTGAGCAATTTGAGGCAGCAGGCTTTGTCTTCTCAGGTGTTTCTCCAGACAATCGTTTGGTCGAAATCGTGGAAATCCCTGAAAATAAATTCTTTGTAGCTTGCCAGTATCACCCTGAACTTTCAAGTCGTCCAAACCGCCCAGAAGAACTCTACACTGCCTTTGTCACTGCAGCAGTTGAGAACAGCAATTAGCTAGATTATAACCTTTGAGAAGAATCTCAGAGGTTTTTTGCTTGCATATTTAGGATATAATTTGCAAAATAAAAATATAGTGATATAATTAACATAACAACAACTAAGGAGGAACTACAATGAAAAAAATCACATTATTTGGTTTGTCTCTAGCTGGTCTAGCTTTACTGGCTTTTCCACATTCAGGGCAGGCATTTGAGCTTAAAGAAGAATGGGTTGTTAAGTGTGGAGTGCAGTATCAAGATGGCAAGATTCTTCGGTTTAACAATGGTCATGAAGTGGATATCAAAGTCTTGGATTTGCCAAAAACCGAGAAAATTGAGTGGACGGTTAGTCTCGATGGTCAAGATCAAACTGTCAATTTTCTAGGTCAAGAAAAGGACAAGTCTATGATGGGCGTAGAGGGGCGTTACCTGAATTTCTATGTTCCATATGGTTATAGAGGAGATATCAAGGTAGAAGCTAAGAGCGGAAATGAAGTAAAGACCTGGTCAACGAAAGTTGTGGATGATATTCATAATGATAGTGGAAAGAGAGGTTACTATCGTATTGAAGAATCAAATGATCAATACACTTACCTCGATGCTAAATGGGATTATCAAACCAAGATTTACACAGCCACCTTACCAGAGACTGTCAATGGTCAAAAAGTCTTTGCTTGGGCAAATTATGATAATGACGAGTTGAAACTAGAAAAACCAAAATCTATCAGTCATAAATATGATGATGGAGGAGCTTTCAGAGAACTTTATCCGATTGTAAAAGCAGAAAGCTGGCTAAAATCAAACCAAAACTGGTACTATCAAAAACAAGGTCAATTAGTACAGAATGCTTGGGTTAAAGCCAAGGGAACTTGGTACTTTATGAATGATAAAGGAGTCATGTTCAATCAAACTTGGCTATATCAAGGTGGCAACTGGTATGCCTTTAAATCATCAGGAGCTATGATTGCGAGTGACTGGCTTTACGACCAAGGCAAGTGGTACTATTTATCAACTTCAGGAGCCATGAAAGCAAGCACTTGGGTTTATGACAAGGGAGAATGGTATTATGTAAGTTCTTCTGGTGCCATGCTAGCGAATGATTGGGTCAAAGATAATGGTAAGTGGTATTATCTGGCTTCATTGGGTAAGATGCTTCGCAATACCTATACACCTGATGGTTACTACGTTGGTAACTCAGGCGCCTGGCAATAAGAATAAGAAGTCCTTTTCCTTAAAGGAAGAGGCTTTTTACTTGCTTTTCTGCTGCTTCCTCATTTGTCCTAAAGCCTTTTTTGTGTTAAAATGAATGGTATGAAAGCTAAAAAAATGTGGATGGCAGGTCTGGCTCTGCTTGGTATTGGGAGCTTTGCCCTTGCTACGAAAAAAGTTGCAGATGACCGTAAGCTCATGAAGACTCAGGAAGAGTTGACAGCGATTGTACGAGACCATTTTTCAGATATGGGGGAAATTGCGACCCTCTATGTTCAAGTTTATGAAAGTAGTCTGGAGAGCTTGGTTGGCGGCGTCATTTTTGAGGATGGCCGTCATTATACCTTTGTCTATGAAAATGAAGATCTGGTCTATGAGGAGGAAGTCTTATGATACAACCAGCAAGTTTAGAAGAATTAGCATCTTTAGTAGAAAAAGATGGGAAAAAGGTATTTCTTTTTGTGGCGGACTGGTGTGGCGATTGTCGTTATATCTATCCTGCCTTGCCAGAAATTGAGGAGACCAATCCAGAGTTCACCTTTATTCGTGTGGACCGAGACCAGTATATGGATTTAGCCAAACTCTGGGATGTTTACGGGATTCCTAGCCTTGTTGTTCTAGAAAAGGACAAGGAAATCGGCCGTTTTGTCAATCGCGACCGTAAAAGCAAGCAACAAATTAACGACTTTTTAGCAGGACTGAAATAGGAGAAAAAGAAAACAATGATTTTTACATACAACAAAGAACATGTCGGTGATGTCCTTATGGTCATCGTGAAAAATAGCGGAGATGCCAAACTGGATGTAGAACGCAAAGGCAAGGTAGCCCGTGTTTTTCTCAAAGATACTGGGGAAACAGTAGCTTGGAATATTTTTGAAGTTTCAAGTTTATTTGAAATTGCAGAGCATGGTCAAGTCTTTTTATCAGATGAACAGGTCGCTCGTTTGAACCAAGAATTACAAACGGAAGGTTTTGCAGAGGAAATTGTTAATGACAAGGAACCTAAGTTTGTTGTTGGTGAAATTGTCGAGATGGTAGCTCATCCAGATAGTGACCACCTCAACATCTGCCAAGTTGCAGTCGCAAGTGACAAGACAGTGCAAATCGTAGCAGGGGCTCCCAATGCGCGTGTGGGGTTGAAAACCATTGTGGCTCTTCCTGGAGCTATGATGCCAAAAGGCAATCTTATTTTCCCAGGTGAGCTTCGTGGTGAAAAGAGTTTTGGCATGATGTGTAGTCCTCGTGAATTGCATCTGCCAAATGCTCCGCAAAAACGTGGTATTATTGAATTATCAGAAGACCAAGTTGTTGGAACTCCATTTGATCCAGCTAAACACTGGACTGCCTAAGAAGTTGTTAGTATCTGATAGACCAGATAGAAGGAAATAAGATGGCAAAAAATGTAGTGATTACAGGGGCGACATCAGGAATTGGTGAAGCGATTGCGCGTGCTTATCTAGAGCAGGGTGAGAATGTTGTTTTAACTGGACGACGGATAGACAGACTAGAAACCCTCAAGTCGGAGTTTGCAGAAACTTTTCCAAATCAAACAGTTTGGACTTTTCCGCTAGATGTTACGGATATGACCATGGTAAAGCCTGTCTGCTCCGATATTTTGGAAACGATAGGGCAGATTGATATCTTGGTCAATAACGCTGGACTAGCTCTAGGTTTAGCACCTTATCAGGACTATGAAGAGTTGGATATGTTGACCATGCTGGATACCAATGTCAAAGGTTTAATGGCAGTCACTCGTTGCTTCTTGCCAGCAATGGTAAAATCCAATCAAGGTCATATTATCAATATGGGGTCAACCGCAGGAATCTACGCCTATGCTGGTGCCGCTGTTTACTCAGCTACCAAGGCAGCGGTTAAGACCTTTTCAGATGGACTGCGAATTGATACCATTTCAACAGATATCAAGGTGACCACCATTCAGCCTGGAATTGTCGAAACAGATTTTTCTACAGTGCGTTTTCATGGTGACAAAGAGCGGGCTGCGTCCGTTTACCAAGGAGTAGAAGCTTTGCAAGCTCAGGATATTGCAGACACAGTAGTCTATGTGACTAGTCAACCTCGTCGTGTTCAGATTACAGATATAACTATTATGGCCAATCAACAGGCGACAGGTTTCATGGTTCATAAAAAATAAAAAATTTTCTCGAAAAGTTACAAATTTCTGTAACTTTTTTTGATTTCCTACGAATAGATAAGTAGGAGGAAAAAATATGTATAATAAAGTTATCTTGATTGGACGTTTAACGTCTACACCAGAATTGCACAAAACCAACAATGACAAGTCAGTTGCGCGAGCAACCATTGCTGTGAATCGTCGTTACAAAGACCAAAATGGTGAACGCGAAGCGGATTTTGTTAATATGGTTTTATGGGGAAGACTAGCAGAAACATTGGCAAGCTACGCAACCAAAGGCAGTCTTATTTCCGTGGATGGAGAATTGCGTACCCGTCGCTTCGAGAAAAATGGCCAGATGAACTATGTGACCGAGGTACTTGTGACAGGATTCCAACTCTTGGAAAGCCGAGCCCAACGTGCCATGCGAGAAAATAACGCAGGACAGGATTTGGCAGATCTAGTCTTGGAAGAGGAAGAATTGCCATTTTAAGCATTGAAAAGTCTGAGTTGGTCTCAGGCTTTTTATCTTGAGAAAGTCAGACTTTTTTCTTGACTATTTCTGACCAAGTGATACAATAGAACTATGAATTAGCACTCAAGTGCAAAGAGTGCTAATAATATCTATCTCATTATGGAGGAAATCAGATGTTGAAACCATTAGGAGACCGTGTGGTCTTGAAAATCGAAGAAAAAGAACAAACTGTTGGAGGATTTGTCCTTGCAGGTTCAGCCCAAGAAAAAACAAAAACAGCTCAAGTTGTAGCTACTGGACAAGGGGTTCGTACCTTAAACGGTGATTTGGTGGCTCCAAGTGTCAAGCCTGGCGACCGTGTCTTAGTTGAAGCCCATGCAGGTATTGATGTCAAAGATGGCGATGAGAAGTACATCATCGTTGGCGAAGCGAACATTTTGGCTATCATTGAAGAATAGAAGGAGAAAGTAAGTATGTCAAAAGAAATTAAATTTTCATCTGATGCTCGTTCAGCTATGGTTCGTGGTGTCGATATCCTTGCAGACACTGTTAAAGTAACCTTAGGACCAAAAGGTCGTAACGTTGTTCTTGAAAAATCATTCGGTTCACCTTTGATTACCAATGATGGTGTGACCATTGCCAAAGAAATCGAGTTGGAAGATCATTTTGAAAATATGGGTGCCAAATTGGTATCAGAAGTAGCTTCAAAAACCAATGATATCGCAGGTGACGGGACTACAACTGCAACTGTTTTGACCCAAGCGATCGTCCGCGAAGGAATCAAAAACGTCACAGCAGGCGCAAATCCAATCGGCATTCGTCGTGGAATTGAAATAGCAGTTGCTGCAGCAGTAGAAGCCTTGAAAAACAATGCCATCCCAGTTGCTAATAAAGAAGCCATCGCTCAGGTTGCTGCCGTGTCTTCTCGTTCTGAAAAAGTTGGTGAGTACATCTCTGAAGCCATGGAAAAAGTTGGCAAAGATGGAGTCATCACTATCGAAGAGTCACGTGGTATGGAAACAGAACTTGAAGTTGTGGAAGGTATGCAGTTTGACCGTGGTTACCTTTCACAGTACATGGTAACAGATAGCGAAAAAATGGTAGCTGACCTTGAAAATCCATACATTTTGATTACCGATAAGAAGATCTCAAATATCCAAGAAATCTTGCCACTTCTCGAAAGCATTCTCCAAAGCAATCGTCCACTCTTGATTATTGCGGATGATGTGGATGGTGAAGCTCTTCCAACTCTTGTATTGAACAAGATTCGTGGAACCTTCAACGTAGTAGCAGTCAAGGCACCTGGCTTTGGTGACCGTCGCAAAGCAATGCTTGAAGATATAGCCATCTTGACAGGTGGAACAGTTATCACAGAAGATCTTGGTCTTGAGTTGAAAGATGCGACAATTGAAGCACTTGGTCAAGCTGCGAGAGTGACTGTTGATAAAGATAGCACTGTTATCGTAGAAGGTGCTGGAAATCCTGAAGCGATTTCTCACCGTGTTGCAGTTATCAAGTCTCAAATCGAAACTACAACATCTGAATTTGATCGTGAAAAATTACAAGAACGATTGGCCAAATTGTCAGGTGGTGTAGCAGTAATCAAGGTCGGAGCTGCAACTGAAACTGAGTTGAAAGAAATGAAACTCCGCATTGAAGATGCTCTCAATGCTACTCGTGCAGCTGTTGAAGAAGGAATCGTTGCTGGTGGTGGAACAGCTCTTGTAAATGTTATCCCAGCAGTGGCTAATTTGGAATTGACAGGAGATGAAGCAACAGGACGCAATATTGTACTCCGTGCCTTGGAAGAACCTGTTCGTCAAATCGCCCACAATGCAGGATTTGAAGGATCAATCGTTATCGATCGTTTGAAAAATGCTGAGCTTGGCACAGGCTTCAACGCAGCAACTGGCGAGTGGGTCAACATGATTGAAGAGGGAATTATTGACCCAGTTAAAGTGAGCCGTTCAGCCTTACAAAATGCGGCATCTGTAGCCAGCTTGATTTTGACAACAGAAGCAGTCGTAGCTAACAAACCAGAACCAGCAGCCCCAGCTCCAGCAATGGATCCAAGCATGATGGGCGGCATGATGTAAAAGCAACTTATAAAAAATACAAAAGGAGGGATGCGTATTTCCTCCTTTTATGGTTTTCTATTTTAAATAGATTTGAGCTCTCCTAACTTATATGATAAAATAAGACTAGAAAAAGGAGAAGAACATGATCGATGTAGAAGAAATTCTGAGCAAGATGAACCCCAATCAGAAGATTAATTATGACCGTGTCATGCAGAAAATGGTACAAGTATGGGAGAAAAATGAGCAGCGACCAACCATTCTCATGCATGTTTGCTGTGCCCCTTGCAGTACCTATACCCTCGAATATTTGACCAAGTATGCAGATGTGACCATCTATTTTGCCAATTCTAATATCCATCCCAAGGCAGAATACCATAAGCGGGCTTATGTTACCAAGAAATTTGTCAGTGATTTCAATGAGAGGACAGGAAATACGGTTCAGTACCTAGAAGCACCTTATGAACCCAACGAATATCGTAAACTGGTTCGAGGTTTGGAAGAAGAACCTGAAGGTGGCGACCGTTGTAAGGTTTGCTTTGACTACCGTCTGGATAAAACAGCGCAAGTGGCTATGGATTTGGGCTTTGACTACTTTGGCTCAGCCTTGACTATCAGTCCACATAAGAATTCTCAAACCATCAACAGCATCGGAATCGATGTGCAAAAGATTTATACCACCCACTATCTTCCCAGCGATTTCAAAAAAAATCAGGGCTACAAACGTTCAGTAGAGATGTGTGAAGAGTATGACATCTACCGTCAATGTTATTGTGGCTGCGTCTATGCGGCCCAAGCCCAGAATATTGACCTTGTTCAAGTTAAGAAGGACGCCACGGCTTTCTTACTGGATAAGGATGTTGAAAAAGATTATTCCCACATCAAATTTACTGTTACTAAATTAGATATATAGAGACCAACCCAGCTGAAAAACTGGGTTTTTATACTCTTCGAAAATCAAATGCCAACCGCGTCAACGTTGCCTTTCCGTATGTATGGTTACTGACTTCGTCAGTTCTATCTACAACCTCAAAGCAGTTCTTTGAGCAACCTGCGGCTAGTTTCCTAGTTTGCTCTTTGATTTTCATTGAGTATTAAAATAAAAAACCAGGGCTCTCACCCCAGTTTGACAACTTTACCGATTCTTTAGTTCTACATAGCGCTTGTACCAAATGTTTACATAGGCTTCTGAGAAAGGACCACGTCCATTGTTAATCCAATCAACAAGAATTTTGACATGTTCTTTTAAAATATAGTCCAAATCATCAGAATAATTCATTTTGCGTTTGTGACGCTCATATTCTTCAACGTCCAAGAGACGTTTTTCCCCATCTGTAAAAATTTTAACATCCAAATCGTAATCAATATACTTTAGTGCTTCTTCGTCAAGATAGTAGGGGCTAGCCATATTGCAATAGTAGGAAATTCCATTATCACGAATCATGGCAATGATATTAAACCAATATTTCTTGTGAAAGTAAACAATAGCTGGTTCTCGAGTAACCCAACGACGACCATCACTTTCGGTAACAAGTGTATGATCGTTGACACCAATAATGGCGTTTTCTGTTGTTTTTAGTACCATGGTGTCCCGCCAAGTTCGGTGGAGGCTCCCATCATGCTTATAACTTTGAATTGTAATAAAGTCGCCTTCTTTTGGAAGCTTCATAACTAACCAACTTTCTACAATTTATAAGTTTATCGTTTACTATTGTACCATAAAATTACCTAAAATCTGTGAATTTTACATGAAAAAATTAAAGATATTCTCTGAGAGCGCTTGCTATATCCGAAAAATCGTAGCCTTTTCGTGCTAAAACTTGAGTTAAACGCTGTTTAAGTTCGTATCCTTCATATTTTCGGGCATACTTAGCATATTGCTTATCAAGTTCCTTGAAGATGAGTTCCTGAGTCGTTTCTTGGTCAACTTGACTATCCAACTGGTCAAAGGCACTTTTAGCATCAGAGTAAGAGAAGCCCTTGTTGGTCAAGTTCTGGATAATCTTATCTTGCAAGGCACGAGCTGGAAGTTTTCCTTCATATTTTTTCAATAGTTTATTAGCAACACGTTGAGCAACTTCAGAAAAATCAAATTCTTTCAATATCTCTTCTATAGTAGATTTTGAAATTCCTTTTTGTGCTAATTTCTGAGTCAGTACATAAGGCCCCTTGTCTCCTGAAAGTTGATTGGCATTGATGATAGCATAAGCGTACTGGCTATCATTGATCCACTTATCTTCTTTAAGATTAGCAATAACTTGCGCAACTATGTTTTCATCAATATCATATTTTTTCAGATATTCTCTGACCTCTTTTTCAGTGCGAGCTTTGAAGGATAGGTGGTAGAGGGCTA
Source organism: Streptococcus pseudopneumoniae (assembly GCF_001074825.1). Lineage (GTDB taxonomy): Bacteria > Bacillota > Bacilli > Lactobacillales > Streptococcaceae > Streptococcus > Streptococcus pseudopneumoniae_C. The sequence continues at coordinate 1,625 of NZ_JUPG01000163.1, read as the reverse complement.
GATTTTTACCATAAGAAAATTGGGCAAAGTCTTGAATCTCTTTCAATTCCTCTTCGCTTATCACCTTATCTCTCGATAACATAAAACGAACAATTGTATCTTCGGTGATGTAGCATTTGTCGCCATTATCAAGCTCCATCAGATAGAGTCTTTTTTTCTTTTCAAGTTTTGTGATTTTCATAGTTCTATTATAACTCAAAATGTGATAAGATAGGGGTATGAATCTGAAAGTGAAACAAAAAATACCATTAAAAATCAAGCGCATGGGAATTAATGGTGAGGGAATCGGCTTTTACCAAAAAACATTAGTCTTTGTGCCTGGTGCTCTCAAAGGAGAAGATATCTATTGTCAGATTACTTCTATTAAACGTAACTTTGTTGAGGCAAAATTACTGAAGGTTAATAAGAAGTCAAAATTCCGAGTTGTGCCAGCTTGTACTATTTACAATGAATGCGGAGGCTGTCAAATCATGCACCTGCATTATGATAAGCAGCTAGAGTTCAAGACGGACCTACTTCACCAAGCACTGAAAAAATTCGCCCCTGCAGGATATGAAAACTATGAAATTCGTCCAACTATTGGAATGCAGGAACCCAAGTACTATCGTGCTAAGTTACAATTTCAGACTCGAAAATTTAAAAATCAGGTCAAGGCAGGCTTATATGCACAAAACTCTCATTATTTAGTAGAGTTGAAAGACTGCCTGGTACAAGATAAGGAAACTCAAGTGATTGCTAATCGCCTAGCAGAATTACTTACTTATCACCAGATTCCAATCACTGATGAGAGAAAAGTTCTAGGTGTTAGGACTATTATGGTCCGACGAGCAAGAAAGACCGGACAGGTTCAGATTATTATTGTTACAAACCGTCAGCTTAACTTAACACAACTGGTAAAAGATTTAGTTAAAGATTTCCCAGAAATTGTGACAGTAGCTGTGAATACAAATACAGCTAAAACAAGTGAGATATATGGTGAAAAGACAGAGATTATCTGGGGAGAAGAGAGTATTCAAGAAGGTGTACTCGACTATGAATTCTCACTATCCCCTAGAGCTTTCTATCAGCTAAATCCTGAACAAACAGAAGTCCTCTATAGCGAAGCAGTAAAAGCGCTGAATGTTGATAAAGAAGACCATTTGATTGACGCTTATTGTGGAGTTGGAACGATTGGATTTGCATTCGCAAAGAAAGTAAAGACACTCAGAGGTATGGATATTATTCCAGAAGCCATTGAAGATGCCAAGCGAAATGCTAAAAGAATGGGATTTGATAATACTCATTATGAAGCTGGAACAGCAGAAGAGATTATTTCTCGTTGGTACAAGGAAGGATACCGAGCAGATGCTTTGATTGTAGATCCACCGCGTACAGGTCTGGATGATAAGTTATTAGACACTATTCTTACCTATGTACCAGAAAAAATGGTTTATATTTCTTGTAATGTTTCGACCTTGGCTCGTGATTTGGTGCGCTTAGTAGAAGTCTATGATCTACATTATATCCAGTCGGTCGATATGTTCCCACATACAGCTCGAACTGAGGCTGTTGTAAAATTAATTAAAAAAATTAGAAAAAGTAGTTGACAAAAAATAAAAAGGCTGTATAATAGTAAGAGTTGAAAA
>NZ_JUPG01000162.1 GCF_001074825.1 Streptococcus pseudopneumoniae | reverse complement strand
GTAACTGACTTCGTCAGTCTTATCTACAACCTCAAAGCAGTGCTTTGAGCAACCTGCGGCTAGTTTCCTAGTTTGCTCTTTGATTTTCATTGAGTATAAAATCCTTTATTATCAACTCTTTCTGTTTTAACAGAAAACTCAAAACAGTACTTTCAAACATCTCTTATTAGTTAGGTAAGTCAGTATTATGCTTAGCTGCCTTACTCCACTGATACCATCCAACTAGACTATTGATGAGATAAATCAGGTATTTCCCTTGAATTTGCAGGCTTTCTCCCCACCAGAGATAAATAGAAAAGACATTTGTAGCTGCCCAGAATATCCATTGTTCACGGTAAACAGCTGTCATGAGAATTTGTCCTACCCCATTGGTCGCATCTGTGATTGAATCACGATAGGGACGATTGGCACCAATAGACTGATAAATGAATCCAAAGACCAACCACCAAAGAACACTAATGGAAAGATACTTGGTCCAACCCTTGCCATCCAGCTTACGCGCGACAAACTCCTGCTTTTCTTTCTTGAACTGAGCTTGATAAATCCAAACTAGAAGTCCAATCGGCTGCATGACCGTGAAGTAAAGGGTCGTCAACACCTCACCATAAAAGCCTTTCTGCAGAGCCAAAATAAGGTAGATAACAGAGTTAATCAAGCCAAAAAGATAATTGCTTGCTCGACCTTCCGACACAAAGATAACACAGATAATCCCTGTCAGACTACAAATCATCCCAATCCAGTCAACAATACGGTGTTCATAAATCAATTCCAGCCAGAGAGGAAAACTTCCTAAAACCAGCAAATACAACCACTGGGCAAAACTGCGATGGGCAAAAAGGTCATCCCAGATAGCCTTCATAGTTCCTGAAAATCCTAAATCAGCCATCGCCGTAACCATACGACGGTAACCACCTGACATTTCACCTAGGGTTGTTTTGATATTCTCAATTTTCTTTTGCAAATAAGTAGGCATCATTTCTCCTTTTGTTTTTAAAGAGCCGTGTCTGGATAGACTTTCGGACGCAACGCTCTATTAGATAATGAACTGTCTATACACAAGATTCCCAACCTTAGTCGACATGAGCTGAAAATCCTTATTTGTTAAGTAGTTCACAACACATTATACACCTATTTTGTGAATAGTCAAGTGTCTTTACAGTAAAATTTGCAAATTCCTGAAAATTTTCTCTTATTTTCCATTTTGAAAGACATTTTGGAACTCTAATATCAAAAAAGCCCAGACGGCATTGTCTGAGCATTCTTCTATATAGGCGTTTAAGTAAGTTGAGTTTAGCATTCTCAGTCTATTTCTTCAACAAACCTTGTTCTTGTAAAAACTCCTTGGCTACTTGTTCTGCTGATTTGCCTTCAACACCGACTTGGTAGTTGAGCTGACTCATCTGGCTTTCAGTAATTTTACCAGCCAATTTATTGAGAATTTTTTCCAACTCAGGATGTTTCTTGAGAAGAGCTTCTTTCATGAGTGGAGCTCCTTGATAAGGTGGGAAGAGTTGCTTGTCATCTTCCAAGACCTGCAAATCATAACGCGCCAACTCTGCATCCGTCGAATAGGCATCCGTGATTTGAATATCGCCTGACTGAATCGCCTGATAGCGAAGGGCTGGCTCCATGGTCGCTACATTGAGGTTAAGACCATACATTGATTGCAAGCCCTTATTTCCATCTTCACGATCATTAAACTCGAGAGTAAAGCCTGCCTTCAACTGTCCTTCCACTTTTTTCAAGTCCGAAATGGTCTTCAACCCGTATTCTTGAGCAATCTTTTTCGGAACAGCTACAGCGTAGGTATTTTGATAAGACATAGGTTTGAGATAGGCTAGATGATCCTGTTTGGCAATGCCATCACGCGCTACATCATAAACCTGCTCTGGTTCATGACTCACTTTTGGTGATGGTTGAAGCAGACTTTCAGTCACCGTACCGGTAAATTCAGGGTAGATGTCAATATCGCCTTTTTTCAAAGCTTCATAGAGAAAGCTTGTTTTCCCAAAATTCGGTTTAACAGTCGCAGTCATACTGGTATTTTCTTCAATGAGGAGTTTATACATATTTGCCAAAATTTCTGGTTCTGGTCCTAATTTCCCAGCAATCACCAAGTTTTCTTTCTCTTTTTGAACCAAGAGAGCTGGGCTATAAGACAGACCGAGCAATAAGGTCACCAAGGCAAAACCAGAGAAAATCGTCCGCAATTTTGCTTTTTCCATCACTTTTAGTAGGAAGTTAAAGGCAATGGCAAGCACTGCGGAAGAAAGCGCCCCAATCAAAATCAGACTGGCATTATTACGGTCAATTCCCAAAAGGATGAAGGACCCCAGTCCTCCCGCCCCAATCAAGGCCGCCAAGGTTGCCGTACCGATAATCAAGACCGCTGCCGTCCGAATTCCAGACATGATAACAGGCATAGCAAGTGGAATTTCAAACTTCTTGAGACGCTCCCATCTAGTCATCCCAAAGGCAATCCCAGCCTCTTGCAGACTTGGATCAATTCCCTTCAACCCAGTGATGGTATTTTGTAAGATCGGGAAAATCGCATAAATCACTAGCGCTGTTAAAGCCGGCAAGGTTCCAATTCCCATCAAGGGGATAAAGAGCCCCAACAAGGCCAGAGACGGGATAGTCTGGAAAATCCCTGCAATCTGCAAGACCCAGTCGGCCAACTTCTCATGATATCGAAGATAAACAGCCAAGGGAATCGCAATAAAAATAGCCAGCAACAAGGTCAAAAGTGACAACTGCAAATGTTGAGATAGGGCTGTCAACCAATCACTAAAGCGATCCTGAAACGTTGCAATTAAATTAGTCATGAACACTACCTCCAAACAAGTCTGCTACAAAGTCTGTTGCAGGAGCTTTTAAAATCGTCTCGGGATTCGCCACCTGACGAATCTCTCCATCCTGCAAGACAGCAATACGATCACCTAATTTCAGAGCTTCATCCGTATCATGGGTTACAAAAATCGTTGTCATTCCAAACTCTTTATGCAATTCTTTAGTCAAAACCTGCAACTGTTTTCTCGAAATAGCATCAAGAGCTGAAAAAGGTTCATCCATGAGGAGAATCTTAGGCTGACCAATCATGGCACGAACAATACCAACCCTTTGCTGTTCACCACCAGATAGTTCACTAGGTAAGCGATGCCCATACTCGGCTACTGGTAAACCAACCTTAGCCAAAAGCTCTTCTGTTTTCTGAGCAATTTCTTCCTTAGTCCAGCCCTTCATCTCAGGAATCAGGGCAATATTTTCAGCAACCGTTAGATTGGGAAACAGTGCAATGGCTTGTAAAACATAACCAGTAGAAAGACGAAGTTCACGCTCATCATAGTCTTTGATGCGCTTGCTATCCATATAAATATTGCCATCAGTTGGTTCCAAAAGACGGTTAACCATCTTGATCATGGTTGTCTTACCGGACCCAGAAGGCCCAACTAAAACCATAAATTCCCCATTCTCAATCCGTAAATTGACATCTCTCAAAACATCTTTTTCTGTGTAGCGCAAGGCTACATTTTTGTATTCAATCATTCTTTGTCCTCATTTTAAAACTTGCCTCTGTTGGTCAAGTCTTCTACCTTAGGCATAACTTCTTTATTATCCCAATGCTCCACAATTTTACCGTTTTCTAGTCGGAAGATATCATACTGTGCATAGGCAAGGCCATCAATCTGAGTTTGACCATAGCTAACCACATAATTTCCTTGTCCTAATAGTTGGAAAACAAAATCAAAAGTGACGCCATGTTCAGCCACATAGTTTTTATAAGCAGCACTTCCTTGTCCAATCTCATGATTATGCTGAATCAAATCGTCTGCCACATAATCACTCCACTGCTCCAGTTCCCCATTTTGGAAAATTTCTGTCAAGAAACGGCGAACCAGCTTTTTATTTTCTGCTGTTTTATCCAAATCCTTAATCTCAAAATCTCCAAAGATCTGGTCTAACTGTCCATTTTCTGGAACACGATAGTAGTCAATGACATCCCAATGCTCCACAATACGTCCATTCTCATCTGCACGGAAAGTATCTGTCGTCACCCATTGTGCTTCCCCACCATTCAGATATTGATGAACATGAACAAAGACCAGATTGCCATCCTCAATAGTGCGGACAATCTTCATCTGACGCTCCGGATGACGCTCGAAGAAATTTGCAAAGAAGGCCGCAAAACCTTCTTTCCCGTCAGGCACACCTGTCGAGTGCTGGATATAAGTATCCCCTACAGACTGGATTTGAGCCTCAGCAACTCGTCCGTCTTGAATAGCATGAATGTATAGGTTATGAGCATTCTTCACTTGTTGTGACATATTCTAAACCTCATTTGCCCTCTCTTTCAGATTAGCCAAAATTCTTTCTTGAAAGGCTTCAAACTGACGAATTTCTTCCTCTGAAAATCCTTTGTAAAAGATCGTATCCAATTTCTGACTAACACGATGTCCCACTTCTTTCTGGGACTTGCCTAACTCAGTTAAAACTAAATACTTCTTACGCTTGTCTTTCCCACACGGACTAACAATTACAAGCTTTTGTTCCTCAAGCTTTTTTATCATAGTCGTCAGCGTATTATTAACAAGCCCAGTCGCCAGCGCAATATCTGTCGCGGTTGCACAGCCTGTTTCACTATTCCATAAAACCGCTAAAATCTTCCCCTGCTCACTCCTATAAAGAGCTTCAGGGTCTTGGCTCAGTAACTTTTGAAAAATTCGCCCATTCAACAAACGAATATGATGGGCTACCAAATGACTATCTTTCATAACACCTCCAATTTATTTCGATATCGAAAAGAATAAAACAATTGTAACACTCATCGTTCTAACTGTCAATTATTTCGATTTAGAAATATTTTTTCCCAGTAAAAAAATCTCCTACACAAGGTAGAAGATTGTAATCTTATATACTTAATCCGTCATGTCCGATACCAAAGTTCGATGTTCCAACAGAATACTGCACATAACTAGCAAGAAAATAAATCCTGACTGAATCCAGAAGAGGGCCAGGTCAAAGATTCCGTGCACAGCAACCACTGTAAGGAAAGATAGATAAAGACCAATAATCGGACGTTTACCCGACTCCTGACTCATATCCATCATCAAACGAACAGGAGCAACAGAAGACAAAACTAATAAAATAGTCCCCACAATCCCGTAACTCAGAATCGTGTCAATATACAGACTGTGAGCATGTTCATGATAAGGAGCATTTATCCGAGGATAAGAGTGCATATAGGTTAATGGCCCCTCACCCCAAAAAGGATTTTGCTTAAACAAGGCCATCCCTGCATCCCAGATAGAAATGCGTTCTTCCATAGAAGAATCCAAAGTCCCCATCCGAACTCCCAAATCACTAGAAAAGAGGAAACTCAAGCCAATCGCGAAGACCCCAATACTAAGCCAAAAGGCCTTCCAGTTTTTAATGGTCGTAAAGAGATAGATGATTGCTCCAGCGATAATAGCAGGAAAGGCGGTTCGATTTTGAGTAAAGTTCAATCCAAAGAGATTAACAAAGCCTGCAAACACACAGAATACTTTCAACCAATTCAACTTGGTCGTTGTAAACAGATAGAAAGCAATCATGATACAGAAACAACAAATAATTCCATAATAATTAGGATTAAAGAAGGTCACTTCTGCACGATTCTGATGCCATACCTGCATATTGGGTGAAAGAAAAGCATAGTTAAATTTCTTCACAATTTGGAAATGTTCTAAACTCGCAAAAGCAGCTGACAATACGCTACCAAACAAGACGAGCTGCAAAATCAAGCGAAAGAATTTATGTGATAAAATCGACTGATAGTGCAAAAAGAAAACAGCAAATAGAAACATTCCTACTGAAGCTACAACTCCCATCCAATTTTGTGCAAAAACGGATATAACAGTACTATAGCCAAGAAAAAGAAGCAGCATCGGATGCTCCCCCATTTTCTGAAGAATATTTTTCATGTCCCCTGTAAAAATCAAACTGATAATATATAAACAGAATACAACTATAAAAAGATAAAAGGGTAAAAAGATACTCAGGATAATTCCCAATAAAATCAGCTCTTTACTAGACAACCCTTTCAGCTTTTCAATAAAGCCTATTGATTTCAAAATGAATCCTTTCTCTCCAAATCAATTGATTCAGATAATAGTAAGCTATCCTATATTGTACCACTTTTTTAGCAATTTGAAAACAAAGGAAACGCTTCCCTGGGTAAAAAAGCGAGCAAAAATACTGAGATTTCATAACTCAAGCTTAATGACTAGATTCAATCTAAAAAATCGTGCCGAAAATACTAGGCATATGTTAAAATAGTAGTAATAAAATAAAGATTAGAAGCAACTATACAAACTATATTTAAATCATTTACAATTCCTAAAGAAAGGAAACACTATGAAATCCTACCAAGCCGTCTACCAAATTATAGCAAAAGAAACCGATTATATCAGCGGAGAAAAGATTGCAGAAGAACTATCCCTCAGTCGAACATCGATTTGGAAAGCCATCAAGCGATTAGAACAAGAAGGCATTGAAATTGATAGCATCAAAAACAAAGGCTATAAACTGATGAATGGAGATCTTATTCTTCCAGAACTTCTAGAACAAAATCTTCCAATTAAAGTTAGCTTTAAAACTGAGACTAAATCAACACAACTAGATGCAAAAGAAGCAATTGATTTAGGGCATGAAGCAAACACCCTCTATCTAGCTTCCCATCAAACAGCTGGCCGAGGCCGTTTTCAACGTTCTTTCTACTCCCCACAAGGAGGCATTTATATGACCCTCCATCTTAAACCAAATCTTCCTTATGACAAATTACCGTCCTACACACTACTTGTAGCTGGAGCTATCTACAAAGCCATTAAGAACCTAACTTTAATAGATGTCGACATAAAATGGGTCAACGATATCTACCTAAAAAATCATAAAATTGGAGGAATCCTCACTGAGGCAATAACCTCTGTAGAAACAGGCTTAGTCACAGATATCATTATTGGAGTAGGAATCAACTTCACTATTAATGATTTCCCACAAGAATTAAAAGAAAAAGCTGCTAGCTTATTTAAATCACCATCTCCTATAACAAGGAATGAATTAATCATAGAAATCTGGCGTGCTTTCTTCGAAACACCAGCAGAAGAGCTATTATACCTATATAAAAAACAGTCATTCGTCCTAGGAAAAGAAGTTACTTTTACACTAGATCAAAAAGACTACAAGGGACTTGCTAAAGACATCTCTGAAAGTGGAAAACTTTTAGTACAATGTGATAACGGAAAAGAAATCTGGCTAAATAGCGGAGAAATTTCACTCAAGAGTTGGAAGTAAAATAACACAATTATAAAGCTCTATAATATTTCCCCTATAGATATTATGGAGCCGATTTTGTGTAGAAAAAAGTCCCATATGACCTATAATGAAAAGCGATCAAACAACTCATTAGGAAGAATCATATGGAACAATTACATTTTATCACAAAATTACTAGACATTAAAGACCCAAATATCCAAATTAT
>NZ_JUPG01000161.1 GCF_001074825.1 Streptococcus pseudopneumoniae | reverse complement strand
CCAAGAAGCTAAGACACAAGATGCAGTAGACAAAGCTTTGCAAGCGGCTCTGACTTCAATCAATCAACTTCAGGCGACTCCGAAAGAGGAAGTAACACCATCCCAGCCAGAAGAGCCTAACTACGACAAGGCCATGGCAAGCTTGGCAGAGGCTATTCAAAACAAGAGCAAGGAACTAGGCAGCGATAAAGAAGCTAAGAAGAAACTAG
>NZ_JUPG01000160.1 GCF_001074825.1 Streptococcus pseudopneumoniae | reverse complement strand
GCTGTAGTCCGAGAAGAAGCGCCAGAGCACACTAATCCAATAGCGACAAAAGGAACGCAAGTGCCAGGACATGAAGGAGAATCAGCGGTTAACGAGTTACTAGAGTACACTAATCCAGTAGCGACAAAAGGGACACAAGAGTCAGGACATGAAGGAGAATCAGAGGTCCAACCGGAGTTACCAGAGTACACTGATCCAGTAGAGACAAAAGGAACGCAAGAACTAGGACATGAGGGAGAATCAGTAGTTCGAGAAGATTTACCAGA
>NZ_JUPG01000159.1 GCF_001074825.1 Streptococcus pseudopneumoniae | reverse complement strand
GTTTATTTTACCTTACAGTGCTAGGAACCGTAACCGAAGATTATACTTGAGTATATCGAGGTAAGGTGACAACGCAATGTAAGTGGAAAATAAAGCAGATTAGCGACGAAGTCCTAGAGAGTTGATCAACTCACGGTAACGGTTAACGTCGTTTTTACGCAAGTATGCAAGCAAGTTACGACGGCGACCGATTTTTTTCATCAATCCACGGTAAGTAGCGTGGTCTTTTTTGTGTTGTTTGATGTGTTCGTTAAGGTGGTTGATTTCCCAAGTAAGGACAGCAACTTGAACCTCTACTGAACCTGTATCACCTTCGTGACGTGCATATTGTGCGATGATTTCATTTTTTTTCTCTTTTGAGATTGCCATGATGTTTCTCCTTTTTATTTGGCTTCATCCGAGTGACAGGTTGGCATGCCTGCAACCAAGAAGAAGTTATTTGTCTTTACGACAATCCCTATTCTACCAATAACTAACATCTTTGTCAACAGATTTACTTTCTTTCTCTTTGCTTCACTAACACAATTAAGATTGTCAATTTCTGCTAATATTACCATAGCTGATTACCAACGCCTTTCCAACAAGGAAATTCAAAAAAATCTACAAATATCTTGAAAATTTTCACAATCATGCTATAATAATCCATAGAGACAAGTCACTTAGTCCCTTTCTACTAGAGAGTGCGTGGTTGCTGGAAACGCATAGAAAGCCTAAATTGATACTACTCTACTTACTTTTATGAAAACATAAAACGGTGGCTACGTTAGAGCCAATCAGAGGTGTCCCTCTCTTTTGAGGAACATAAATGAAGGTGGAACCACGTTGCGACGTCCTTTCGAGGATATCGCTTTTTGTTTTTCTTTATTTAAGACTGCGAAATAGGGAAACACTTCTGCTTTAGAAATAATGGAGAACCAATATAAGGAGAACATCATGATTAACATTACTTTCCCAGATGGCGCTGTTCGTGAATTCGAATCTGGCGTTACAACTTTTGAAATTGCCCAATCTATCAGCAATTCCCTAGCTAAAAAGGCCTTGGCTGGTAAATTCAACGGCAGACTCATCGACACTACTCGTGCTATCACTGAAGATGGAAGCATCGAAATTGTAACACCTGATCACGAAGATGCCCTTCCAATCTTGCGTCACTCAGCCGCTCACTTGTTTGCCCAAGCAGCTCGTCGTCTGTTCCCAGACATTCACTTGGGAGTTGGTCCAGCCATCGAAGATGGTTTCTACTATGATACTGACAACACAGCTGGTCAAATCTCTAACGAAGACCTTCCTCGTATCGAAGAAGAAATGCAAAAAATTGTCAAAGAAAACTTCCCATCAATCCGTGAAGAAGTGACTAAAGATGAGGCCCGTGAAATCTTCAAAAATGACCCTTACAAATTAGAATTGATTGAAGAACACTCTGAAGACGAAGGTGGTTTAACTATCTATCGTCAAGGTGAGTATGTAGACCTCTGCCGTGGCCCACACGTCCCTTCAACAGGTCGTATCCAAATCTTCCACCTTCTACATGTAGCTGGTGCTTACTGGCGTGGAAATAGCGACAACGCTATGATGCAACGTATCTATGGTACAGCTTGGTTTGACAAGAAAGACTTGAAAAACTACCTCCAAATGCGTGAAGAAGCGAAGGAACGTGACCACCGTAAACTTGGTAAAGAACTTGACCTCTTTATGATTTCACAAGAGGTGGGACAAGGTTTGCCATTCTGGTTGCCAAACGGTGCGACTATTCGTCGTGAATTGGAACGCTACATCGTAGACAAAGAGCTAGCTTCTGGCTACCAACACGTCTACACTCCACCACTTGCTTCTGTTGAGCTTTACAAGACTTCTGGTCACTGGGATCATTATCAAGAAGACATGTTCCCAACTATGGACATGGGTGACGGGGAAGAATTTGTCCTTCGTCCAATGAACTGTCCGCACCACATCCAAGTCTTCAAACACCATGTTCACTCTTACCGTGAGTTGCCAATCCGTATCGCTGAAATCGGTATGATGCACCGTTATGAAAAATCTGGTGCCCTCACTGGTCTTCAACGTGTACGTGAAATGTCACTCAACGACGGTCACCTCTTTGTAACTCCTGAACAAATCCAAGAAGAATTCCAACGTGCTCTTCAGTTGATTATCGATGTTTATGAAGATTTCAACTTGACTGAATACCGCTTCCGTCTCTCTCTTCGTGACCCAGAGGACAAAGAAAAATACTTCGACAACGACCAAATGTGGGAAAATGCCCAAACCATGCTTCGTGCAGCCCTTGATGAAATGGGTGTTGACTACTTTGAAGCCGAAGGTGAAGCAGCCTTCTACGGACCAAAATTGGATATTCAAGTTAAGACAGCCCTTGGAAAAGAAGAAACCCTTTCAACTATCCAACTTGACTTCTTGCTTCCAGAACGCTTCGACCTCAAATACATCGGAGCTGATGGTGAGGAACACCGTCCAGTTATGATTCACCGTGGGGTTATCTCAACTATGGAACGCTTCACTGCTATCTTGATTGAAAACTACAAGGGTGCCTTCCCAACATGGCTTGCACCACACCAAGTAACCCTCATCCCAGTTTCTAACGAAAAACACGTGGACTACGCTTGGGAAGTAGCGAAGAAACTTCGTGACCGTGGTGTCCGTGCAGACGTGGATGAGCGCAATGAAAAAATGCAGTTCAAGATCCGTGCTTCACAAACCAGCAAGATTCCTTACCAATTGATTGTTGGAGACAAGGAAATGGAAGAGGGAACTGTTAACGTTCGTCGCTATGGCCAAAAAGAAACACAAACTGTCTCAGTTGATGACTTTGTTCAAGCTATCCTTGCTGATATCGCCAACAAATCACGCGTTGAGAAATAAAACAATCACAGTCTGAGAAACATTTTTCAGATCCAGAAAAAGCAACAACTATTTCTGAACTGCACCCCAAAAGTTAGACAGAAAAAATCTAACTTTTGGGGTGTTTTTATTATGAA
>NZ_JUPG01000158.1 GCF_001074825.1 Streptococcus pseudopneumoniae | reverse complement strand
TGTGCAATACAGAACTAAATCCTTCGGATAAATTAATTGTCTAACTTTTTGGGGTCAGTACATTCAGCTGTTGCTTTTTATATTTTATTTAACCCGAGCTAGTAGTGATTGATCAAACCACCACACAAGATTTGCTTTCATGAGTTAGACAAGGTCAATATCCTCATTCCTTGTCTGCTTCATTTTCTTTTACGAGATCTTTTTGTGAATCCTTTTCAGAGAGTTTTTGATCGATATACTTGTTAATGGTTTCATAAAATTCCTTGGTCGTATCACCGTCTAATTTTGTCGAATTATGAACTTGATTGACTTTCAATTGAACAGATTGAATACCGTAAGAGGCTTGTTTTTGGTGGAGCGTTTCTAATTCTTCTTCTGAAATCGGATCTCCAACAACCGTCAAGACTAATTCATTGTTCCTTGACTTGTAGACTTGATTAATAACCGTGTGATTGGCGAACTCTTTTCCTACAAACTGTTTGATTCCTTCTTTGCGCGCTTGATCTATCGTCAGAGTGACTGCTGAATAGCTGGCTGGAAGAATCAATAATACAATCAAGGATATCAGCCCAATTCTCATTTTAATGTTTAGCTCTTTAAATGAACTTAAGGGAGATTTTCTCATCAAAATTCTTGTTCCAACAATATTGGTTAGCATGATAAAGACACAGTTGATCAAGAAAAGATAGAGAGCCCCCAATAAAAATCGTACATTCCCATTAGCTAAACCATAGCCAGCAGTACAGATAGGCGGCATCAAAGCTGTAGCAATGGCTACTCCTGGCACGATATTGTTTGCTTCTTTTTTCCTTGAACCGATCACACCAGCAATCCCACCAGCAATAGCAATGAGAACATCCCAAATGGTTGGAGAGGTTCGTGCGATCAACTCGCTACTTGCATAAGACAAGGGAGAAATCCAGAAATACAGAGTCGAGACAAGCAAACTGACCAACACTTGAGTCAATAAAACCTCTAGAGATTGCTTGATTAAACGCGTATCAAAAATAGCTAAACCGAATCCCAGTCCAACAATCGGTGTCATGAGAGGTGAAATTAACATGGCTCCAATAATAACAGCTGTTGAATTCATATTTAGACCGATAGAGGCAATAAAAATTGCACACATCAAAATCGCTGTATCTCTCAATCGAACATGAAGGTCATCGTATAATTTCTCACGGTATTCCCGTGTTGAATAATTGGCAGTCATTTGTCCTCTCCTCTTTCCTTATTTAAATCGGTATAATAATTAATAATAACAGCTGATAAACAGCCAAAAAATATGAGCCCATAAATCGTCAAGAAGACACTGGTAATCCTTCCAATCAAGGTCACAGCTAGGAGATCCCCGTAGCCGACAGTCGTCGAAGTCACAAAAGCATACCAAAGACCGTCTCCGTAATTTGTGATAGCAGGTTCAACTAGGAAAAGCACGCCTCCTGACCCAAAAACAAAGGTCACAAAACTCAGAGCAAACCGAGTAAAACCCGTAACCTGTATAATATGCCATAACATTTTTAAACGTCTCATTTGTTCTCCTTATTCATACTAGCTCCTGACCGAGCCGTTTTTTCCAATAATCAAAGTGAAGATAGGACATGATCTCCATCAGAGAAAGATAGACAAACTGATAGATCTGATTTAAGCTGATTATCAACTGATATTGTTTGAAAAATGACTGGAAGAAAGACCAGATATGACTGTCTTGAATCAGTCCCTTCTTAACATTATATCAAAAATTTTACAGTCTTTCTCTGAGGAAATCTCTCAATTTAACAGATAGATGAAGCAAGAAATTTTTGTTTCCTTATCCGAAGAAGGAAAAACGATATCTCCTGAACCTTGATTGTACTGACCCCAAAAAGTTAGACAATCAATTTATCCGAAGGATTTAGTTCTGTATTGCACAG
>NZ_JUPG01000157.1 GCF_001074825.1 Streptococcus pseudopneumoniae | reverse complement strand
ATCGGGAAGACAGGATTCGAACCTGCGACACCTTGGTCCCAAACCAAGTACTCTACCAAGCTGAGCTACTTCCCGAGTTAAATAGAAAATGCACCCTAGAGGAGTCGAACCTCTAACCGCCTGATTCGTAGTCAGGTACTCTATCCAGTTGAGCTAAGGGTGCTCATTATGTTATGCCGAGGACCGGAATCGAACCGGTACGATCGTTACCAATCGCAGGATTTTAAGTCCTGTGCGTCTGCCAGTTCCGCCACCCCGGCCTCTCTAAGCGAACGACGGGATTCGAACCCGCGACCCCCACCTTGGCAAGGTGGTGTTCTACCACTGAACTACGTTCGCACTATTTTCTTCTATCTAAAAATGCCGGCTACATGACTTGAACACGCGACCCTCTGATTACAAATCAGATGCTCTACCAACTGAGCTAAGCCGGCTCATTTATTATATCTTAATGCGGGTTAAGGGACTTGAACCCCCACGCCGTTAAGCGCCAGATCCTAAATCTGGTGCGTCTGCCAATTCCGCCAAACCCGCATATATGACCCGTACTGGGCTCGAACCAGTGACCCATTGATTAAAAGTCAATTGCTCTACCAACTGAGCTAACGAGTCTAAAATAACTTGCGTTATCTTAAACGGTCCCGACGGGAATCGAACCCGCGATCTTCGCCGTGACAGGGCGACGTGATAACCGCTACACTACGGGACCTATGGGAGTTAACGGGATCGAACCGCTGACCCTCTGCTTGTAAGGCAGATGCTCTCCCAGCTGA
>NZ_JUPG01000156.1 GCF_001074825.1 Streptococcus pseudopneumoniae | reverse complement strand
TGGAGGATTACCCAAGTCCGGCTGAAGGGAACGGTCTTGAAAACCGTCAGGCGTGTAAAAGCGTGCGTGGGTTCGAATCCCACATCCTCCTTTTTTATTAACGCGGGATGGAGCAGCTCGGTAGCTCGTCGGGCTCATAACCCGAAGGTCGTAGGTTCAAATCCTGCTCCCGCAATAAGGCTCGGTAGCTCAGTTGGTAGAGCAATGGATTGAAGCTCCATGTGTCGGCGGTTCGATTCCGTCTCGCGCCATTT